>VGPF01000017.1 GCA_016875535.1 Chloroflexota bacterium | reverse complement strand
AGAAGGAATGGAGGAAGGAGGAGGAAGAGGGTTGATCCACCGAGGGCACAGAGAGCACAGAGGCAGGATGGGGAGATTTGTCCGCTCTGGTGCGGCCCCGATGCAACATGCGGTCCGGACTCATTGGAATGAGAGGCGTCAGAACGATGGAAGACGCTGATGGGGAGAAGGGCAGTAGGGATTGAGGAAGGTCGGGGGTTAGGAGAGACGGAGGACGGGCGGAGGGGCCGGCTACTTCCCGAACGTCTCCGCCCAGAGGCGGTCAAAGTCAACGATGATCTGTTTCAGCGCCGCTTCATAGCCCAACTGCTGCAGGTCGTCCGCGATGATTTCCACATCGTAGTAGCCCTTGTAGCCGCCCTTCTCGATGGCTCCAAGGAGTTCCTTCAATGGAATGATGCCTTTGCCCAGCATGGCGCGGTCCATCGTGCGGTTGGAGTGGGGTTTATGGTCGTCCATCTGCACGGCGAACATCTTCTTCGCCGATCGCTTGATGACGTCCATCACATCCCGGCTCCACCAGAGATGCCAGCAATCGAAGACGTAGCCGAAGTCCGTATCGTCCATCGCCTTCACGATGCTCCAGGCGTCGGCGGCGGTATTCACAAAGGTCAGGTCCTGGCGCATGGGGTGGACGGGCTCCAGGGCGATGCGCAGCCTGCGTTTCTTGGCCTCCGCCAGGAGCTCGCGGGCCGTCGCTTCGGTGCGCTTGGCGGCTTCGTCCCAGGAGAGCGCGCCCCGGGGGCCGGTGATGAGGTAGACGCAGTCGGCGCCGATCTGCGCGGCATCGTCCAGGGCGCGCACCTCTTCGTCCTTCGACCGCTGGTAGGTTGCCCTATCGAACATGCCGGCGACGCGGATGCCCTGGAAGCTGGAGACGGCGAGACCCGATTCGCGGATCGCCTTGATCGCCTTCTCCCTGCCGTAGCGCTCCATCCCCAGTCTCGTGATGCCGATGGCCGGGATGCCCAACCGTTTCCAGGTCTCCAGACACTGCCCCAGGTCCCAGTTCCAGGCGGTGGTGACGCTGCATGAAAAGCGAGGGTTCATGAGGCGGCCTCCTGCTTTTTGGGCGGCGGCTCCTTCATAAAGTTTGCGATGAGGGACGCCACTTCCACGATGCGCGTCCAGATGATGCCGTGGCCCGCGCCGGATACTACCACAAGCCTGGAGTTGCGGATACCGGCCTGGAGGGAGCGGGCGAAGCGCAGGGGCGTGAACATGTCCTCATCGCCGAAGATGACCAGGGTGGGACAGGTGATGAGGCCCAGGCGGTCGCGGGAGCGGTAGGCGATGGTGGCGCGCATCTGCCGCTCGTAGGTGTCCGGGTCCTGGAAGAAGGGGTCTTGGGCGAACTGCTTGACGGCCTGATCGGGCGCGATGGACTCGAACTCCTGGTGGGTGTAGATCCAGGGAAGGATGGTGCGGTAATAATCTTCCTTGGAAAGGAGGCGGCGCAGGCGGGCGAACTGCTCGAAGATGAAGGTGCCCCGGGAGTCCCCTGAATCATAGGTGGCGACGAGGACGGCCCGCTCGACCCTGTCCGGGTAGCGGATCGCCAGCTCCTGGGCGATGGCGCCTCCCATGGAGATGCCGACGACGGCGGTCTTCTTGACGTTCAGCCCCTGGAGGAGGCCTGCGATATCTTCCGCCATATCGCCGACGGTGTAATCGGCGATGGTGCGCTCGCTCCGGCCGGCATCGCGCGGATCCACGACGATGATGCGGTAGGAGGGCGGGATGTGCCTGGTGACGCCGCCCCAGCTGAGGTGGCTGCTGCCCAGGCCGGGGATGAAGAGGATGGCAGGGCCATCGGGCGCGCCGCGCTCGTCGTAGTAGATGCGCAGTCCGTTGACTATCTGTTCGGGCATGGTGGGTCGGGCGAGGATGCCTCCAGCCGGGATGCCGCCGAGATTCTACCACCTCCCGGGCCCTTCCGCCTCTGATTGTGGCCGCCGCTAACCCTGTGGTACACTTGCCCTCCCCGACCGTTGTGGAGGTATTCCTATGGCTACCATGATTCCTGCCCTGGAAATTTCGCGGGGCACGATCCTTGAGATAGACGGCCAGCTCTTCACCATCCTCGAGTACCAGCAGTACAAAGCCGGCAAGGGCAACTCCGAAGCTCGGATGCGGATGAAGCTGCGCAACGTGGCGACGGGCGCGACAACGGAAAAGGTCTACCGCACCGACGATAAGGTGCCGAAGGCCGTTGTGGAGAGCCGCGCCGGGACCTTCCTCTATGCCGATGGCGATATGTACCACTTCATGGACGGCGAGACGTATGAGGAGAAGGCCATACCCAGCGAGCTCCTTGGCGAATCGGTGAAGTTCCTGCAGGACGGCATGCCGGTGGAAATGGTGGTCTACAAGGAGCGGCCGATCTCCGTGACGCTGCCGATCACGGTTGACCTGAAGATCGTGGAGGCTGAGCCGGGGTTCAAGGGCGATACGGCGGCCGGCGGCGGCAAGAAGGCCAAGACCGCCACGGGGCTGACCGTTGATGTGCCGCTCTTTGTGAACGTGGGCGATACGGTGAAGGTGGATACGCGCACCGGGACGTACATCAGCCGCATTTAGGACGAAGGTTCGAGCAGATGCAAAGGCCTCCGGCGTGAAGCCGGAGGCCTTACTTTTTCTGCATAGGCAGCATGCCAGATGACGGAGGAGAGGGGGATTCAGGCGACCTAACCTTTACCCCTTCCCTGCGAGTGGTTCCGGCAGACCGGGCCGAAGGTCCGGCCTGAGGCCAGAATCTTCGAAAGGGGCATTTCGTTTGTGTGGGCGGGTCTGTTCGGGAGGTCTACCGAATGCCTGAGGCCTTTATTGGAAGGCGAGGCTTGGGCGCACTGTTAGTTCAGGTGGTAGAAGCGGACGACGTTTCCGTAGGTCATCTTTTTCACTTCATCGGCGGGGACGCCCGCGAACTGTTTCTTGATGGAGCCGTGGGAGTCAGGCCAGGTGGAGTCCGGGTGCGGATAATCGGAGGCCCACATGAGGCTGTTGACGCCGATATCGTGCCGATTCCTCACCCCGAACTCGTCCTCTTCAAAAGTCGCCGCTATGGACTGGTACCAGTAGTGGCTGGGCTTTTCCGGCAGGACTTCTTTCTTCCACTGGAGCTTGCGAACGGTGTAGTCCATGCGCTCCAACATGTAGGGTATCCAGCCCAGGCCGGCTTCGACCATGACGATCTTGAGCTTGGGGAAGCGGTGAAGCGTTCCGGCCATGCACCAGCCGGCGAGCTGTTCCGAGAGGACGAGCTGAGAGAGGGCGCGGAAGATGCCGTAGTTAGGCGTTGGATCGTGGGGCATGAGGCGCTGGAGGGTCTGGTTGCCTCCCAGATGCTGGCTGACGGGGATGCCCGTCTCTTCCAGGGTTGCCCAGAGGGGGTCCCATGACCTATCCCAATATGGCTTGAGGCCGAGGTCCAAGGGCTGGGCGGGGATCATGATGGCCTTGACGCCCGCGTGAGCCAGGCGCTTCACCTCCGTCACCGCCGTCTCCGGGTCGGTGACGGGGGCGAGATGGACGGCGAGGAGGCGCTTGGGATCGGCGCTGGTGAAATCAAGGGCGGCATCGTTGAAGGCCTGGATAGCCTTGATGCAGCCTTCCCTGGGGAGGGAGTAGTAACGGGTGCCGCCATCGGGCGAGGAGTAGAGGACTTCGGCGTCCACCATATCGGTGTCCATGTCCTTAAGCCGTTCGGTAGGGTCCCACTCCCCTGCGCGCCCGGCTGCGGCCCACTTGGGCGTCTCATAGAGGCGGGAGCTGCTCTCTTTGATGGCCTTGAGCCGGGAGTCAAAGACCTCTTTGACGGGAGCGCGCCACTTGGGCTCCAGATGGCTGAGGAGGGCATCGTCCTTGATGAGGATGTGGGAATCGGCTGAAATGACGCCCCATTTGTGCATCGCGCCCTCCAGGTGATACGGCTGTGGCGGTCATGATATGACCGTCGAGACGGGGTGTCAACGGAAGGGCATGCGCGGAAAAATAATAGGGCGGCTCGGATGAGCCGCCCCTGAGGGGGAACTTGGCTGACGGGGCTTACAACTTCAGGGCGGTGACGAGCTCCTGGACGGCCGCGGCCGACTTCTTGAGGGCGGCGCCTTCATCGGGCGTGAGCTTCACTTCGATGATCTGCTCGATGCCGGATGCGCCGAGCTTCACGGGCACGCCGATGTAGAGGCCCTTGATGCCGTACTCGCCCTCCAGGAGCGCGGCGCAGGGGAGGATACGCTTCTTATCGAAGAGGATGGCCTCCACCATCTGGAGGGTTGAGGCCGAAGGGGCGTAGTAGGCGCTGCCGGTCTTGAGGAGGCTGACGATCTCCGCGCCGCCATCCCGGGCGCGCTGGACGATCTGGTCGAGGCGGCCTTTGGGGATGAGCTCGCCGACGGGGATGCCTGCGACGCTGGTGTAGCGGGTGAGGGGGACCATGGTATCGCCGTGGCCGCCGAGGACGTAGGCCTGGACTTCTTCCACCGCCACGTTGAGCTCCATGGCGATGAAGGTGCGGAAGCGGGCGGTATCCAGGACGCCCGCCATGCCGATGACGCGGTTCCTGGGGAACTTGCTGACCTTGTGGGCCACGTGGCACATGGCGTCCAAGGGGTTGCTGACGATGATAAGAACGGCGTTGGGGGAGTATTTGACGACCTGCTCCGTCACGCCGCCGACGATCTTCTGGTTGGTGTTGAGGAGGTCGTCGCGGCTCATGCCGGGCTTGCGCGCGATGCCGGCGGTGATGACGACGATGTCCGAGTTCGCGGTGGCCTCATAGGTGTTGGAGCCGGTGATGCGCGAATCGAACTCCAGGACGGGGGCGGACTCCTGGATATCGAGGGCTTTGCCCTGGGGGAGGCCTTCGACGATGTCCACGAGGACGACATCGGCATAGCCCTTTTCGGCCACGCGCTGGGCGAGGGTGGCGCCGACGTTGCCTGCTCCGACGACGGTCACTTTCTTTCGCATGTGCTTTCTTCTGCTCCTGTGCGTTGGTTGCTGATGTGCGGTCCTGTTGCCTTAAGGAGAGTTCAATGATCGGGCTGCTTGTCTTTGTGACGGACGATCGCTTTCGTAGGCCCGTTCGCTTCCCGGCGGACCGGGAGCGCTCAGGGTGACAGGCAGTTACTTGGCGCCGGAGTATTTCTTCCAGCGGGACTCCAGGGTGGGGTCTTTGATGGTGTCTAGGATGTAGTCGCCGAACTCCTTGCCGGTAGCGCCGGTATCGCGGCCGGTCATGACGAGCTTCTTTTCGAATTGGCCGCAGACCTCCAGGGCGATATTGAGCTTTTGGGCGGTGGCGCCGAAGCCGATGTGCTCCATGAGCATGGCGCCTGCGCGGATCATGGAGCTGGGGTCGGCGTACTTGGCGCGGCCTTCCTTGACCATGCGCGGGGCGCTGCCGTGGATCGCTTCGAACATGGCGTACTTGTTGCCGATGTTGGCGCTGCCCGCGGTGCCGACGCCTCCCTGGATCTCCGCCGCTTCATCCGTAATGATATCGCCGTAGAGGTTGGGAAGGACGATGACCTGGAAATCGGTGCGGCGCTTGGTGTCCAAGAGCTTGGCGGTCATGATGTCTATGTACCAACCCTCCCACTTGATGCCGGGATAGTCCTTGGCGACCTCCTTGGCCATTTCCAGGAAGAGGCCGTCCGTCGTCTTGACGACATTGGCCTTGGTGACGATGGTGACGCTGGTCTTGCCGTTGCGCTTGGCGTAATCAAAGCCCATGCGGATGATGCGGCGGGAGCCCGGGGCGGTGATGACCTTGAAGTCCACGGCCAGGTCGTTCACCTGGATGCCCTGGCTGCCGACGGCATAGACGTCCTCCGTGTTTTCGCGGAAGAAGATCCAGTCAATGCCCTGACTAGGGATGCGGACGGGGCGCACGTTGGCGAAGAGATCGAGCTCTTTGCGCATGGCGACGTTGGCGCTTTCGATATTGGGCCATCCATCGCCTTTTTCAGGAGTCGTGGTGGGGCCCTTGAGGGTGACGTGGCACTTTTTGATCTCGGCCAGCACGTCGTCCGGGATGGCCTTGAGGTGCTTGGCGCGATTTTCGATGGTGAGGCCTTCGACGGTCTTGAACTGCACCTTGCCGCTCTTGAGCTCGTCCTTGAGGAGGGTTTCCAGGACGCGCTGGGCATCGGCGGCGATGTAAGGGCCGATGCCATCGCCGCCGAGGATGCCGACGATGATGGGCTTGACCTTGGAGAAATCGGTGGGCGCAGTATCCTTCCTGACGCGCTCGACGCGCGCCAGCTGCTGTTCGAGGACCTTGCCGAAGTGGGTCTTGGCCTCCTCGATGGTGTAGTTCTTGGGCTGAACCGTGGTTGTCATGCCGTCCTCCTAGGCCGCTCGTTCACGTAAAAAGTCCCCCGGGTATGGGGGACGTGCTCTATCTCCTGCTATTCGATGACCGCTAAGACTTGACCCTTTGTGACCCTAGCGCCGGGTTTGACGGTAAAGCGCACCTTGCCGCCTGCGGGTGCGGGGAGGGCGTTCTCCATCTTCATCGCCTCCAGGCTGATGACGCTTTGGCCAGCCTCCACGACATCTCCTTCAGCGACGAGGCATTTTATCACGATTCCCGGCATGGGGGCGAGGACTTGATTCGAGCCGTTGAAGACGGCGGGGGGAGGCTTGGGCGGCTGGGGCTGAGGGGCCGGGGCTTTCCCAGAGGCAGGGACCTGCGGCTGGAGCTTGGGGACGCCATCGGCAGGGTCAACGTCCACCAGGTAGTGCTGACCTGCAACGTAGACGTTGAAGGCGCGGGCACGAGGGCTTTTGGCGGGCGGCGCCTTCGCGGGGGTCTCCACAGGCTTCCCCTCTTTGATCTTGGCGATGAGCTCATCTTCCCGCTTGATGTCTTCCAGAGTCTTGCCCTGGGTCTCCGGAGGAACGGGCTCCTGGCCGTACTTCCACTTAAGGAAGCGGAGGCCAGTGGTGGGATAGAGGGCGTAGGTGAGGACATCGCCGATGTCTTTGGCGACGCCTTTGGATTCGGCCTTGGCCTTGTCAAGCTCGGGTTTCAAGTAGTCGGCGGTTTTGCCGGTGAGGGGCTTTTCGCCGCCGGGGTAGCCTTTGAGCGCCGCTTTCACCAGGTCAGGATTGATGGGGGCAGGCGGACGGCCATAGAGGCCGAAGCAGTAGTCCTTCACCTGGGCCGTAATCATCTTGTAGCGGCCGAAGAGGACGTTGTTGACGGCCTGCACGCCGACGATCTGGCTGGAGGGCGTCACCAGGGGCGGATGGCCCATGTCCGCCCGCGTCCTGGCGATCTCCACGTAGACCTCCGGCAGGCGATCGAGGGCGTCCGCCTCACGGAGCTGGGAGAGGAGGTTGCTGATCATGCCGCCGGGGATCTGGTGCATGAGGACGTTGGTATCTATGGCGGCGAAGCGCGTGGTGTCCAGGAAATCGCGGTACTTGGGGAGGACTTTTTCAAAGTGGGCGCCGAGCTTGAGGAGGTAGGCGAGATCGAGGCCGGTATCGCGAGGGGTGCCGCGCAGGGTGGCGACGATGGGCTCGATGGCGGGTTGCGCCGCGCGAAGGGCCATGGGCGCCAGGCAGGTGTCCACGGCGTCTATGCCGGCTTCGGCGGCCTTGAGGACGGCCATGGAGGCCATGCCGCTGGTGTAGTGCGTGTGCAGCTGGATGGGGACGCGAAGCTTGGACTTGAAGGCCAGGATGACGGCCTGGGTATCGTAGGGGTTGATCATCCCGGCCATGTCTTTGAGGCAGATGCTGTCCACGCCCATATCCTGAAGGGTGAGGGCCTTCTTCACGAAATAGTCTATGTTGTAGATGGGGCCGCCGACGCGCCCTTCCGTGACGGAGAAGCAGACGGCGCCCTGGGCGTGCTTGCCGCACTCCTTCACATACTTGATGGAACTTTCCAGGTTCCACTCATCGTTCAGCGCATCGAAGATGCGGAAGATGTCTATGCCGCATCCGGCGGCGTGGTTGATGAAGGCTTTGACGATGTCATTGGGATAGTTGCGATAGCCGACGAGGTTCTGCCCCCGGAGGAGCATCTGGAATGGCGTCTTGGGCATGAGGCGCTTGAGGAGGCGGAGGCGCTCCCAGGGGTCTTCCGCCAGGAAGCGGGTCATGGCGTCAAAGGTGGCGCCGCCCCACATCTCGATGGAGTGGAAGCCAGCGCGGTCCATGGCCTCCGCGATCGCCTCCAGGTCGGCGGTGCGCATGCGGGTGGCGACGGTGCACTGGTGGCCATCGCGGAAGGAGGTCTCCGTGATGCGAAGGGGGGACACGGCCTCCGGGTTGGGCTTCTGCTGGGTCATGGCGTGGGCCTGCGCTTCCCGGGGGGCTACCGAGGCCTGCGCAACCAGGCGAGCCGCTGTGCCGTGGCCGATAGGCGCCCGCTATAGCTCCACCAGTTCTGCCTGGCGGGCTTGGCCCCTTGGGCCTCTTCATCCAGGAAGGCGTTTACCGCGGCGAGGATGGCCGCAGCGAGCTTTTCATCGGGCATCAGAGCGGTATGTTCCCGTGCTTCTTGGGGGGCAGGCTTTCGCGCTTGCCGTGGAGCATCTCCAGGGCCTTGATGAGGCGCGCGCGAGTTTCCCTGGGGTCTATAACATCGTCAATATAGCCGCGGGCGGCCGCGATGTAGGGATTGGCAAACTTTTCCTTGTATTCCCCGATGAGGCGCTTGCGGGTCTGCTCCGGGTTGGCGGACTTGGTGATCTCATCGCGGGAGATGATGTTCACGGCGCCGTCCGGCCCCATGACGGCGATCTCGGCGGTGGGCCAAGCGTAGTTGATATCGCCGCGAAGGTGCTTGCTGCTCATGACGATGTAGGCGCCGCCATAAGCCTTGCGGGTGATGACGCTGACCTTGGGCACCGTGGCCTCCGAATAGGCGTAGAGGAGCTTGGCGCCGTGGCGGATGATGCCGCCGTGCTCCTGGCCGGTGCCGGGGAGGAAGCCGGGGACATCGGCGAAGGTGACGAGGGGGATGTTGAAGCAATCGCAGAAGCGGACGAAGCGCGCGGCCTTGACGGAGGCGTCAATATCAAGGACGCCCGCGAGGAAGTTGGGCTGCTGGGCGACGATGCCGACGGAGCGGCCGTTGAACCGGGCGAAGCCGACGATGATGTTGCCGGCGAAATGCTCGTGGACCTCCATGAAGTCGCCATCGTCCACAACGGCGGCGATGACCTCCCGCATATCGTATGGCTTGGCGGGATCGTCCGGGACGATCTGGGCCAGGGATTCGGTGGAGCGGTCCGGGCTATCGGTGGGCGTCTGAGCGGGAGGCTCCTCCATGTTGTTGGAGGGGATAAAGCTGACGAGGCGTCGGATCTGCTCTATGCAGGACTGCTCGGAATCGAGGGCGAAGTGGGCGACGCCGCTCTTGGTGGCGTGGGCCATGGCGCCGCCCAGGTCTTCGTGGGAGACCTCTTCACCGGTGACGGCCTTGATGACGTCCGGCCCGGTGATGTACATCTGGCCGATGTTCTTGACCATGAAGACGAAGTCCGTGATGGCGGGGGAGTAGACAGCGCCGCCCGCGCAGGGGCCGAGGATGACGGATATCTGGGGAACGACGCCCGAGGCGCGGGTGTTGCGGAGGAAGATTTCGCCATAGCCGGCGAGGCTGACGACGCCTTCCTGGATGCGCGCGCCGCCGGAATCGTTGAGGCCGATGACGGGAGCGCCGACCTTCATGGCCATGTCCATGAGCTTGCAGATCTTTTCGCCGACGACTTCCGAGACGGAGCCGCCGAAGACGGTGAAGTCCTGGGAGAAGACGAAGACGGTGCGGCCGTTGATGGTGCCGTGGCCGGTGACGACGGAATCGCCGAGGTATTTCTTATCGCCGAGGCCGAAATCGGTAGCGCGATGGGCGACGAAGGAATCGAGCTCTTCGAAGGAGCCTTCATCCAGAAGGAGGGTGACGCGCTCGCGGGCGGTGAGCTTGCCGCGCTTGTGCTGGGCCTCTATGCGGTCTTTGCCGCCGCCGAGCTTGGACTGCTCGCGCAGGTCGCTCAGGTGGTCGAGCGGGCTCTTCTTGGTGGTGGTCATCGATGGTCACAGCCCCCGTTGCAAGTTGCGATGTGGGAGGGATCCGATAGGCGGTTCTCCAGAAGTAGAACCATGGGACATGCTAGCAGAGTGAGAAAGGAGAGGCAAGGGAAAGTACGCTTATAGGCCTGCTATGTATCACAGGCCTGCTGCATGAGGTATCTCAAGATGCAGCAGACGGGAATCAAGCAGAGCTCCGCATCTCCACCCGCAGGCCGGCATTCATGAAGCTGCCGAGGGCCATGGCGCGGACGAAGGGATGGTGCTCGGCGGGGATGCCGTGCTCGGGGTGGAGGCCGTGTGAGGCGGCGGCGGTGAGGAGCGAGAGATCGGCCTTGCCGAGGCGCCCCAAGAGCTCCGCTTGCCTGGTGAGGCGCTGCCAGAGAAGCTTGCGCATGGCGGGCTTGAGGAGATCGCGCGCGGCAAGGGTGACAAGGGCATCGAGGGTCGCTTTCCCTTGGTCGCCGGAGCGCTCTTCGATAGATGCGGCGCTCCATTCATCAACATAGGGCCAGACGAGCTGGACATCGAAGAACCACTGACGGAACTCAGGAGCGGCGAGGAGCGCGCCGGTCTTGGGGAGGGCGCTCAGCAAGTCGGCTTCATCGTGATTCCAGAGGGGAAGCTGGCGCAATGTGGGTGCATCATCGAGATTCTGCGCCCCTTCGCTCTCCAGCAGGTCGCGCCAGATGGCGAGCTGCATCGGCGGACGTTTCCCCAGGGAGAGGTTCAGCTCGCGGGCGGCGTAGATGACCTCGCGGCATGCAACAAGGCCCACCTCCACCGGGCAGAGGCCCTGGCGATTGAGGGCGGCGAGCATCTCATCGAGCTCCTGGGGGCGCATCATGTCCACACCGTAGCAGTCCTTTACCCCTGAGAGATCGCTCGTATGGATGGTGAGGACTTTCAGGAAGCCATCGGCACGGGCACGGGCGACGACGATGGCCTGGTCGCCGTGCTGATCAAGGAGCGTCACGCAAGCACGATGGACCGGCAGGGAGGCGCTGGCCCCTGGGCGGTAGAGGGTCGGCTTCATGTGGGCGCTGGAGCGCATCATGAGGCGGCCATAGGCGGCGCGGGCTTCCTGGCGGATGCGCGATCGCGGGCCGCTCTCCGCCAGCCCCTTGAGCGGCGCGAGGGCGGCGCTGTTTTCCAGGCGATCCAGAGAGGAGATTACGAGGGAGACGGTGGCGGGGCGCGAGCTATCGAGCAGGGGGAGGAGGAGATGCATGGCGCGATGGTCCCTGGATTCGGCCAGGGAGGCGATGACATCGGCGCGGCTGGCATCGTCGTCGCTCTCCAGGTTATCGAGGAACTGCTCCCGGAAGGCTTCGTCGTCGGTGATCTTTTCGAGAATGACCTGGAGCGCGTGATCGGCCAGGGCAGCGGGATCGTGGAGGGCGCGGACGGCGCCTGAGGAGGTGACGTTTTCGCCGAGGGCGCAGAGGAGCGAGGCGGCGGTGGCGCGCACGACATCGTTTTTCTCTGGGTCGCGCAGGAGCGTGTAGAGCGGGGCGACGACGCGCGGGCCCTTGAGGAGGAGGAGGAGGGAGGAGGCGACTTCGCGCTCACGCTCGCCCTGGGAGAGCTGGGCGATGAGGTAGGGAGCGGCGACGGCAGGGTTGTGTTTGACGCGCTGGGCGAAGGGCTTAGCGTCCTGGTATCGCCACGATTTACCGATGAGCTGTTTGAAGCTGTACTCGAGCTCGCGCTCGGTCAATGGCCCGAGGAATTTCTTAGACGGGAGGCTGACCATTGTTGGCTTCCTTATATAGAAAGAGGCGACGGGATTTACGTAATGAATGCAACCGTCAATTTTAAACTTGGTTCAAAACTCGTCCAAAAATGTATTGACAACCCTCTTACGTGAGGCGGATTATATTGTATGTGGTACTGAACAAGATTCTAAATGGGGTTAAAACCCTTTGCAAGAGCCAGCAGCAAAAAATACAATAATGAAAGGAGGCAGCTAATGGCTCTGATTAGCGCGTGGCCAGTTTCCAGTGAGCGGAGAGGCGACTGGGAACGCATGATTCAAATGTACGGTTTTTGTGAGGTGACGCCGGACCGTACAAAGCCCGCTCAGACAGAAAAGGTATTCCGTGAGTGGGCGATGAAGCGGCGTCTGGCATGTGTCCATGCGGAGAATTTGGTGGCTTTTGATCCCAAAGCCTTCAATCCGAAGGATACGCTAGATCGGTCGAAGTTCGGATTTCTTCTGCGGTATATCCGACCTCGCGACTACACGGCATTCCGGAGGGATCTCGAGACGGCGTTCAATGTGCGGTCGGTCTATGTCCTGGACGCCATCAAGAGCTACTGGATGACCGAGGGTGTGGTCCATGATGTGGGCGGGAAGGTGGTCACGGACGGCGATCTGCTGAGGCTGATCGGCTTTACCTATCTTGATCTGATGCAAGCCCTGGACGGCGTGGTGAAGCGGGAGTTTCTGGCGCAGGTGTCCAGCGGCCACAATCTGATTGATCCGGTATTCGCTGTTGAGGTTGGCAGCTATCTCGTGAACTACGAGATCTTGAAGGAGCGGTTCTTCGACGCCGAGTTCCTGATCCATGCAGCCGGCCAGCCGATCTCTATGGACCGACTGGGCGAGCAGATGGGCGTGGACAATCGCGAGGACATGAAGACGATCCTTCGCGAGGCGAAGAAGCGGTTCGATCTGAATGTGGAGATTTCCGAGGATCATGTGATGTTCGGGCCTCCCACCCAGGGATCCATTGACGCCCTGGTGAGCCGCGAGCGGACGAACAAGCAGAAGATGGAGCAGAGCGAGAACGCCCTCAAGGAGCGCCTGAAGACGGTGAAGGACCTTCTTGACCGGTACAACTCTCGCGAAGCGAAGATCCTCAATGAGTGCGAGACGCTCAAAGAGGAAGGCCGCGTGATCTGGAGCAAGTCCAAGATCGTCGCCGCGGTCATCAATCACATCAACAACGGGAGGAAATAGGCCATGGCGACCGTAGCGCAAACCCTCACCCCAGCCGCCATTGACCAGATGATCCAGGAGGTTGCTCCTGGTGAAGTTCAGAACGCCGAGGTCCAGCAGTTCAAGCTGTATCTCCAGAAGCTGGACGCGAAGCAGCTCCATTCCCTCCAGGAAGAGCTGAAGGCGGCGGCGCGCGTCCGCGCCCGCAAGGTCATCCTGCGCGAGCAGCTTCTGAGCCGCCTGGGCACGGACTGGCTCCGCAAGCAGCAGGAGATCGTGGAGAACGAGCTGGCGAAGCTCGAAGTGGCCAAGGACACGGTGGACTTCAACATCCTTGAGCTTGAACTGAGCGGCCAATCCTGGAAGCTCGGCAAGCTGAGCAAGGTCCTGCGCCTGGACGAGCAGGCCTCCGGCGATCCGCTGGTTGACATGATCAAGCGCCGCGAGGCAGAGGACGAAGAAGAGCACATGCATGTTGACGGCGGGCTCGATGACGACCGCCTGGACAACATGTTCAACCAGTAGTAGCTCGCACTCGTCCGCAGTTTCGAACACACTCCGGTCCCCGCCCCCTCCCTTGCGGAGGGGGCGGGCGTACCGAATATGCCGGTGGGCACCTATGGCAACACGCTATCTTGTCGTCGCAGAGAAGGTCCAAGGGGAGGCGGCCGTTATCAGCCCGGCCACGATGGAAGAGCTGGGCGCTGCTGCGAAAGATTCTCTGACCGTCACCGGCTCATCTACATTCTTTGTCACGCCGTTCATCACCGATCCCAAGCTGCCCGCCAGCCAGGTGAAGCTCCCCCGCCGCCTGGCGATGACGTTGAAGGAAGGCGAGCGTGTGAGCGTGCAGCCGACGGACCTGACGCCGCCACCGCCGCCCGCTCCCGGCCCCAGCGCGCAGGGCAACCAGCGCGCGCAGTCCAATGTGGCCACGGCGACGCAAGGGCCTGTGCAGATCAAGTGGGATACGGTTGCCCCATCCGACTTTGAAGCGATCGCCGGGCTGGGCAATGTGAAGGCCCGGATTGACCAATCGCTCTATTATCTGACGCACCCCGAGTGGTTCCTTATCAGGAAGAGCATGCCGCCGCGGGTCTTTATGCTCTTCGGTCCGTACGGCTGCGGCAAGACGATGCTGGCGAAGGCGATGGCCTCTAAGCTGGCCCTGCCGACGAGCGACGGTTCCCAGCTGGACGTGAAGCTGAAGATCATCAAGGCGACGGAGATCAAAGACCCGTACCTGGGCATGTCCGCCCGGAACGCGCAACAGATCCTCGATGCGGCGCGTTCCGAGTGCAACCGCGGCTCCACGGTGCTGCTGGTGCTGGACGAGATTGACTCGCTGGTCTCCAACCGGGCAGATAAGAACACGCACGAAGAGTACCGCGACATCGTGAACTCGCTCATCCAGGACGTGCAGGGCGTGCAGGAGCTGGAGACAGAGCTGCGCATCAAGGCGCTGTGGAACGACCCGGACGTGGTGAAGCTGCGGCAGAAGCTCTCCGAGGAAGTGCGGAAACTGGGGAAGAAGGACAGCAAGGGCGATATCCAGTTCCCGGAGGATATGTGGACGAAGGAGACGCGGGAGGAGATGCTGGCGCTGCGCAAGAAGGTGATGGATGCGGGCGGCGTCTCCACGGTCATCATCGTTGGGACGACGAACGACCCCCTGCGGATAGACGAAGCGTTCATCTCGCGCGCCGGGGACAACATCTTCTTCGTCTCGCGACCTTCGGCCGACGCCATCGGGAAAATGCTGAAGGACCAGCTGGACCCGACGTTCTTCGATCTTTCCGACTCCGAGCGCAAAGAGTTGGCGGCAGAGGCCTTCCGCAATGGGCTGACAGGGCGGGACATCATGCTCTCCTGGCTGCAGCCGCTGCGCACCAAGGGGCCCGGCTCGCTCTCCATCATGGGCTATCAGTCCATCAAATCGTTCATGCCGCACCCGACGGTGGGCATCGAGTGGGAGATGGACCTGTTCGGCAGGCTGCGTGAGCGGGGACACATCGCGATGACGGACCAGGTGGGCGATTACCTGAAGCTGATGGATGAGGCACGCAAGCCATCCAAGCAGGAGAAGGACGACGATTCGGCGGCGCTGGCGATCACGCCACGGAGGACGGTCTCAGCGCTGAAGCAGAAGCAGCCTGCGCTTTTTGAAGTCTAAGTAATTTTCTCTGGACTTCATCATCCCGCCGATGCTCTGCTCCTCCACTGGAGCAGTGACGAAGGCGGGATTTTTATGCCGTAAATCGGAAGGGTGAACGTTGGAACTCGCCCAGCTTTATGCCGTACGAATCAAGGGCCAGAACGGAGTGCCAGCGATATCTAACATATTGCCGCAGACACTGTCTGGTACGACACCGTGTGCATGAGCTCGTATGCAATTTTCCCAGGCTGATGGACTTGCGAAAGGTTGCCCTTGGTCGTCCATTTCATTTGCGTCTAGGAAACCGAGATAAACCAGCACAACAGGTACTTTCAGAGAGGTGAGTTTCCACGCCCAGGCGAAACGGTTGCTTAGTTGATAATGTGAGTCGCGCGAAAGAGACCAACCTGGCGCGATTCGGTTCAAGGCATCGTTTGCTTCACTGATAGCCGTTGCAACCTTCTCATGATTTTTCCAGCCGTTTCTCGATCTAGGACTGCTTTTCCCTAGAGATGAAAGTTCGTTGCTGTGCGCTTTAGCCTCAATAAGCAGAAGGCCCTTGCGGCCACTTACTCTGCATGTAGATGCGATGTCCCAGTTTGGTGTATTTGCATTTCTTGGGACTTCTAGCCACCATTGGGTTAGGCTCTCTCTGGTCTCAGATGTGAGAAAAGGCTCATGTTGGCCGAGCTTGGCCTCCTCTGGCATATCCAACCCTTGAGGCATCCAAAAGTCCTCAGGTGTGATAACAGCTATGCTCGGCTCGGCAAGCGCAGAAAGGGCTCTGGCAACCCGCTCACGAGAACGTCCGGTCAGTTTCAAGCACCGCAGGAGACTCCCGCGCAGTCGATATTCTGGGATCGTATTGCTGCGAGGCATAGAAGCAACTCCTCTACAAGAATTTCGTTCCCCAGGCATCCTGGAAGGCGACCTCTTCCACGGGAAGGCGGCGCGTAGGGCCGAAGGCCGCCGGGGATGAAGGATAGCCCAGGGGAATCATGCAGACGATGTGGACGTTTTCCGGGATGCCGAGGTACTTTTTCACATCGCCCCAATAGCGCGCGAGCAGCGTGGTGAAGATGGTGCCGAGGCCAAGGCCCCGGGCGGCGAGCATGAGGTTCTGACTCGCCTGGAGGATGGAAATCTCGGCGCTGGGCTGGGTGCTGCAGACGAAGATGAAACAGGGGACCTCGAAGATGCCGCCCATGCCGAATTCGTGGGCGTGCTGGAGGACCTTCTGATCCTTATCGGCCAGATAGGTCTTGGCCGAAGGGTTGGCGTTGTTCTCGCGCCAGGTGCGGCTATAGAGCTCGGCGACCCAGCGGACCTTGGCAGGCTCAGTGACAACGACGAAGCGCCAGGGCTGCATATTGACGGCGCTGGGGGCCTTGGTTGCCGCTTCTATGACTTTATGGATGAGGTGCTTAGGCACCGGGTCGCGCTTGTACTTGCGAACGGCACGCTGGCTGTAGAGGACATCGAAGAGTTTTGCGTCGGTCATGGCGATGCTCCCTGGCAAAGTGGCCGCCCGCAGTATACCAAGGGGCGAGGCGCGGTAGCGGATGCGATCGGTGTCGCCTAGAATAGCGGCGAGTTTCACCGAAAGGCACACCTATGACCACCGAGAAGCCGTACGTGCTGGTTGAGAAGAGAGACCATGTCGCATTGCTGACGCTGAACCGGGAGGAGCGGCTGAACGCCTTTCGGATGAAGGACCGGCTGGAGCTGGCGGGCCTGTGCAGCAAGCTAAGCAGAGACCCGGAGGTGCGCGCGGCGGTCATTACCGGGGCGGGACGGGGATTCTGCTCCGGGGCGGACGTGGTGACGCAGGCTGTGGGCAGCATCGCGGGGATAGACGTGCGGGAGCAGTTCATTGACCCGGTGGGGAACTTCATCCAGGAGATCTACCGCTTCGAAAAGCCGCTCATCGCGGCGATCAACGGCGTGGCGGTGGGCGCCGGGCTTTCGATAGCCCTGGCGGCGGATATCCGCATCGCGGCGGCATCGGCGCGCTTCATCACGGCCTGGGTGGACCGCGGGCTCCTGCCGGATGCCGGAGGCTCGTTTTTCCTGCCGCGCACCGTCGGCTTTTCCTGGGCGGCTGAGATGACGTTCACGTCCGAGCCCATAGAGGCGGCAACGGCGGAGCGCATCGGCCTGGTGAGCCGCGTGGTGCCGGACGGCGAGCTGCTGCCGGCGGCGATGGCGCTGGCGGCCAAGATCGCAGAGAAGCCGCCCATCGCCATGATTCACGCGAAGCGGAATCTCCGCCTTGGCATGGAGGTGCCGCTGGAGCACCAGCTGCTGTTTGAATCAGCGGGCTACAAGAGCGTGGGGCAGACGGAAGACTTTCTGGAGGCGGTGACCTCCTTTAGGGAGAAGCGAAAGCCACGGTTCAAGGGTCGGTAGCAGCGTCTTCAGGTTTATTTGGAGACCTTCCCAAGTACCCATTTGCCTGAATTTTGTGATAAAATAAGTTTTAGACCAAATTTAGGAGTGGGCTATGAGGCTGAAAGACCGTGTCGCGATTGTTACCGGGGCGGGACAGGGAATCGGGATGAGCATCTGCCAGCGCTTTGCCTATGAGGGGGCGTATATTGTAATAGTGGACGCCCGCGTCGATGCGGCGCTCCAGGTGGAAGAGGCGATCGTGAAGGGTGGCGGGAAGGCCCACGCCATGGTGCTTGAAGTGACGGATGCGGGGAAGGTGGAAACGGTTATGGAGCTGGTCGCCAAGCGGTTGGGGAAGATTGACGTGCTGGTGAACGCGGCGGAGCACCGGGAATCGCCGGATATCGCCGACCTTTCGTTAGAGCATCTGCGGAAGATGATGGATGTGAACCTCATCGGCGCCATCATCTGCTCGCGGGCTGCATTCCCGTATATGCGCCGCCAGCGCTCCGGCTCCATCATCAACTTAGGCGCATACGATACCTACGATTCGAGGATCCTGGGCGTGAACGGCCACGATGAGAACCATCTGCCTATCCCCTCCTATGGGCTCAGCAAGGCCGGGCTTGCCTATGCAACCAAGGCGATGGCTCGGTATGCCGGCCAGCACAAGATCCGCGTCAACCATCTCTGTGTCGGGCTTGCGCTGACGGAGACGGCGAAGAAGATCTACGGGCCGAAGACGTTCGACTCTTATGCCCGCGCCTCGGCGCTCAACCGCGTCCTTGAGGACCACGATGTGGACGGCGCGGCCGTCTTTCTTGCCTGCGACGATAGCGCGTTCGTCACCGGGCAGACGCTGGTGGTGGACGCCGGGCAAGTGATGGTGGGCTAAAGGGGAGGAACAAGGTTCAGAGAGCACGGAGCAGGGGTCGAGAAGGTTTAGAGGCCCAGACAGAGCGACCGGCGCCTTAATCCAAGTCAAGGCTTCTTGGATTTGTCCTTTTGCCGCTAACTGCGGAGCGGCTACCCCATGCTGTGACGCAGCAAGGATTCCACGGCTTTTTCATGGACTCCTAGAGATGATTCACACCGTGCGCCCGCCACTGCCTTAGTTATATGGGCGAGGTGAACTCCCATGAAGCTCCTGCCTCTGCCAAAGAACCTATTCCTGCGCCTCGTCGTCGTTCTTATCGGGCTTGCAATCCTGGCGTTTATCGTGATGCAGGCCGTCCCGTACGGTCGTGACCACGCCAACCCTCCTGTCACCGGCGAGCCTGCGTGGGACAGCCCGCAGACGCACGCCCTGGCGAAAAAGGCATGCTTCGATTGTCACAGCAATGAGACGACGTTGGCCGTGGTACTCCAACATCGCGCCAATGTCATGGCTTATCTATAGCGATGTGAAGAGGGGCCGGGACGAGCTGAACTTCTCTGAATGGGACCGGGTCCAAGAGGCGGATGACCTGGCCGAAGCGGTCCTTTCGATATCCATGCCGCCTGGGAAGTACACGATCTTATACCCATCGGCCAAGCTTTTGGCCGCTGAGCGCAAGCAGTTAGCCGACGGGCTCGCGGTGATCCAGGGCGCCGCCCCAGGAAACGGCAGAGAAGACGACGATTAGATGATGCCGCGCCGCCTGAGCGAGGCGATTTGGGCCTTGGTCATGCCCAATTCCCTGCCGTAGACCTGGGCATTGTGCTCCCCGAGGCTGGGTGCGCGGGGCCCGTGGCGCGGCGGGCAGGTTTCGGTCATCCACGGCGCGGCGATGTAGGGCAGGGTGCGCCCCAACTCTTTGTGGTAGACCTGGGTGAAGGTGTGGCGGGCCTGCCAGTGGGGGTCGTCCAGGTTCTCTTCCGGCCTGCGGATGGGCGCCCAGTGGAGTCGCGAGCGCTGGCCTTCCTCCCAGATCCCCGAGTTGAACTTATAGGCGGCCACCCAGCGTCGCATGACATCGTTCAGATGGCGCGCGACCTTGGGCGATTGGAGGCTCGCCGGGTCCTTCCGGTAGAGCTCGCCGAGGTCGTCTGCCGACTTGTGCTTTTCGAGGAGCTCGACGATGAGGCGGTGGCCGCCGGTTTCGCCGCGCATGTTGGTGTTGTAGGCCCCAACGTGGAGGTAGCGGCCATCCTTGGTGATGGCAAGGGTTGGGGCGTTGACGGCGGGCAGGGCATGGCGGGCCGTTTGGCGCTTGAGGGGGATGCGGCCATAGACCTCGTAGGGGACATCGGCCTCCGTGTTGCAGCTGACGGCCTGGTGCATGGAGACGTCAATGTGCTGGCCCTTGCCCGTCCGCTCGCGGTAAAGGAGCGCGCCTAGAACGGCGATGTTGGCCTGGTTGCATGCGATGTGCGTGGCCTGCCACATCTGAGGCGCGATGGGAGGCAGATCGTAGTCGCCGGTGGGCTGCGGATCGTAGCCGCAGTTCATCATGACGCCGCCGAGGGCGAGGTGAACGAGGTCGGAGGATCTCCAATCGCGCCATGGGCCGGTCTGGCCGAAGGGCGTGATGGAGACATAGATGAGGCTCGGGTTGACGGCCTGCAGTGCCGCGTAATCCAGTCCAAGACTTGCCATGTAGCCTGGGGCAAAAGTCTCGATAAGGATGTCTGATCGCGCGGCGCGGCGCTTCAGGAGCGCTGCACCTTCCTGTTTCGCAATATCCAGGGAGATGCCGCGCTTGCCGAAGTTGTAATGCCAGAAGTGCAGGCTTCGCTCGGGGTCCGGCTTATCTTCGTAGAAGGGGCCGATGGCGCGAGTGGGGCTGCCTTGAGGCGGCTCGATCTTGAGGAGATCGGCGCCCGCGCCGGCCAAGAGGCGGCCCAAGAACTCGCCCTTGTGGTCGGCGAGCTCAAGGACGCGGAGATCGAAGAGGAAGCCGCGCTGTGCTGATGCGGGTGTGGCCATGGGCATGCCCAGGAGCATAGCGCAGGGCAAGGGCCTGTGCCAGCGTGCGGGGCGCAATCCGGCGCAAGGGAGAGCTATCAGCGGCGCTGATGCCTCTCGCGTTGACAGCACAGGCTGCGGGCGATATTTTCAGCGGGTCGCACGCCTGGTGACAAGGGGTAAACGATGCCTGCAACAAAGCGAACCATCGCTGTTTTAGACGCGGATAGCCACGTCTTGGAGCCGGACGACGTCTGGACGACGTATCTGGAGGCGAAGCACCGCCCTGCGGCGCGGAAGGCCTTTTGGCGCGAGCATCGCAAGGGGGGCGTGACCTTTGTGGTAAACGGCAAGGCGGCGAAGGAGCTGCCGACGCCGAACCTGCCCAGGCACGCCATCTGGAAGCCGGGGATGACGCCGAAGAGGATCGGCGGGATGGACCTGCGGAAGCGGCACGCGCCGAACCCAGGGGCCTCCAACGCCAAGGCGCGCCTGAAAGACATGGATGCGATGGGCGTGCGGCAGGCCCTACTTTACCCCACGTATTTCCTCGAATATTTCCCGATCGTAGACGATGCGCAGGCTGCCGCCGCCCTGGCACGCGCCTACAACCGGTGGCTGGCCGATTTTTGCAGGGCCGCGCCCCGGCGGCTCTTTCCCGTGGCCGTTCTGCCGTGGCAGGACGTGGAGCTAGCCATCGCCGAGGCGCAGCGCGTGGCACAGGAGGGCTTCAAGGCGGCACTGGTGCGGCCTATCAATCGGAACGGGCGATTCTTCCACCAGCCGTACTTCAGGCCGCTCTGGGGCGAGATGGAGCGCCTTGGCTTGACGCTGTGCATCCATCCCTCCAGCGGGCCTGCGGCTGTGGAGTGGGAGACGAACGCTCCCTTTGTGGAGCGTGTCTCCGCCAATATGAAGATCGGCCATCCCGTGGCCGACCTGGTGGCGAACACGATGGATAGCGGCGTGAGCCTGGTGGCGATGATGGCGGACGGGATGATGGAGAAGTATCCCAAGCTGAAGACGATGTTCGCCCATTCAGGGTGCGCGTGGCTGCCGGTAACGCTGGAGAAGATCGAGACGTACCTATGGCTCTCCCAGCAGGCAGACCCGGTGAGCCTTGAGCCTGAGCATGTCTACATGGGGCACACCAACGCCGTCACGTTCGATTCCTGCGACGGAAGCGTGCGCCGCATGCACGGACTCTTCAAGCCCATCGCGGCATGGGGGTCGCGCTACCCGAATCAGGAGACAGGCACGGCGAAAGAGGCGGTAGCCGACCTGAAGAAGGGTGGTGCGCCTGCGGCGACCATCGCGCGGCTGATGGGGGGGAATGCGCGCCGAGTGCTGGCAATCCCCGGGTAGGCTGAGGTAGAATCCGCCGCCTAGGCAAGTCGAAGTAGGCAATGGCATGGCTATCGTGCACCGCAGGACGTTCTTTGGGAAGCCCGGAGAGGGCGACAAGATCATCGCCCTCTTGAAGCAGGGGGAGAAGCTCTTCATAAAGTTCGGCATGAAGTACAAGGCGCGGATCCTGAGCGACTACAATTCGGGCAGGACGGACCGCATCATCTGGGAGTGGGAAGTTTCGAGCCTGGGCCAGCTGGACGCCGATATGGAGAAGGCGATGAAGGACCCGAAGGCCGGAGCGGAGTTCGGGGCGTGGTTCGGGAAGCTGACGCCGCTCATCACGCATGCCGAGGTGGACAACCTAGCGGTGAAGTAGCGGCAGGCGGCGCTGGGAGACTGACCCAGAGCGAGAGAAGTGACTGCGTCAATTGAAGGCGTTTGCCGCCTTCAATCGCTCCATTTCGGCCACCGTCTTTCCCAGCAGCTCATTGCAGACGTACTCATTATCCTTGCCCCATGTGGGGGCAGGCCGGCGCATGGCGCGCGGCAGGCCGTCAAGGCGCAGGGGCGTGAGCGGGACGCGCTTCCCCTTGGTGTAGGGGTGCATCGTGTCCTTGGCGATAACCTCACGCTCCACGACGTGCGGGTCGGCCAGAGCCTCGTCAACCTGGTAGGTGGGACCTGCGGGAACGCCTGCGCCCTGCAACAGCTGCGTCGCCTCTGCGGCGGTACGCTGTGACGTCCAGGCGGTGACGCCCGCCTCCAGCATCTCGCGCTGAGCTATCCGCCCCTCGCGGGTGGCGAGCTTGCCATCGGCGAGCCAATCGCCTCTGCCGATGGCGTTGCAGAAGGCGCGCCACTGGGGCTCGGTGGCTACGGCGATGGCAACCCAGGCATCGTTCCCTTTGCAGCGATAGACGCCGTGGATGGGGATGAAGTCGCTATGGTTGCCGTCCCGGGTGCGTTCCCGGCGGTTCACGAGCCAATCGAAAAGGCCTTCGGGAACAAGGAAGAGGGTCTCTTCGAACTCCGAGAAGTCAATGGCGATGCCTTTGCCTGTCTTGTCCCGCCGCAGGAGGGCGGCGCACAGGAGCTGGAAGCCGTGAAGGGCGGAGATGTAGTCGTTATAGGTGATGGGCGTCTCATAAGGCCGGCCGCCCTTATAGCCTTCCATCTGGACCATGCCGGCGAGGCTTTCAAGGACGATGCCGTAGGCGACGCGGTCCTTGTAGGGGCCTGTGGCGCCATAGCCGGAGAGGGAGACCATGATGAGGTCGGGGCGCTCCTTGCGAAGGCGCTCGTAGCCCAGGCTGAAGAGCCTCTCCATAGTCCCGGCGGCGTAATTTTCCACAATGGCATCGGCGGTGTGCACCAGGTCAAGGAAGAGGGCCTTGCCTTCGCGAGTGGTCAGGTCCAGGCTCATGCCGCGCTTGTTGCGGTTGATGGCGTTGTAGAGGAAGCCGCCATCCAGGCCGTTAGGCGTGGGCACGGTGGTGGAGGCGTGGCGCATGTTATCGGGACGGCGCTTGGACTCGATCTTGATGACTTCCGCCCCCAGGTCGGCGCACATGGTGGCGCAGTAGGGCGAGGCGACGGCAGCGCCGAGCTCGATGATGCGGAGGCCTTGGAAGGGGAGGCTCATGGGTGTAACCTCCCCTTTGTATCCCTGCCCTGAGAAGGGAGGGACGCTTTGCTGCTGACGGCGAACGAGTTTTGCCAAGACAAAGGGGATACCCATTCCTTTTTGGGGAAGGAGTAAGGGATTAGGCTGAAGTCTATCTCTCCGACGCGGTGCCGGTTCATGTGCCAGCCCCCAGAATCGCCTTGTTGTGCTCTCCGAGCCTTGGGGCGAAGCGCTTGGGCGACCAGCGCTGGCCTGCCCAGCGGTAGGGAGGCCTGAGGACGGGCAGTTTGCCCAGCCGCGGATGCCGGACGACTTCCCAGGCCTTGCGGGCTAGCAGCTGGGGATTGCGCTCCACGTCCTTGAAGGGGACGATGGCGCAGGACGGAACGTCGTTCGCCATGCAGCGTTCATAGATGTCCAGCATCGTGTGTGCATCGAGCCAGGTCTTGAGGAGGGCCGTGAGCTCTGGGCCGTGCTCGGCGCGGCCGTTGTAGCCCGCGAAGAGGGGTGTCAGCGCCCAATCGGGCTTGCCCATGGCGCGAATGAGGCCCTGCCACTGGGCATCCTGGACGACAAAGAGGCCTACGTAGCCGTCCTTGCATGGGTAGAGGCCCCACGGCACCGTGCGAGAGGGAGGCGTCTCTCCCACACGGGGGATGACCTTCCCCTCGTAATCGTACCCGGCGATGCGGACGTGGAGGATGCTCAAGAGGAGGTCAAGGGCGGAGAGATCGGCGAGGCTCGGCTCGCCCGTCCGCCACCGGCGGACGAGGGCGGCCATGACGGCGGAGCTGGCGTAGTAGCCGGCCAGGGTATCGGCGGCATAGCCGGGCATGGCGAGAGGCTGCATACCCGGCTTGGGGACGAAGCGCGGGTGAGCGGTGGCGATGCCGGACATGGCCCAGATGACGATATCGGCGCCGTGCCAATCGCGGCGGGGGCCGGTCTTGCCGAATGGCGTGACGGAGACGACGTTGAGCTGGGGGTGACGCTTGCGCAGCCCGGCGTGATCGAGGCCGAGGGCCTCCATGAGGGCGGGACGCTGGCCTTCCACCAGGACGTCAACGGTGTTAAGCAGGGTGTGAAGCTTAGCGAGGTCTTTGGTGGATGAGATGTCCAGGGTGATGCCGCGCTTGCCCATGTTGAGGTGCTGGAAGAGGGCGCTGGCCTCGGGGCCCCCTTTGCTGCGGATGAAGGGGGGCGCCTTGCGGGCGATATCGCCGTCCGGCGGCTCCAGCTTGATGACGTCCGCCCCCATATCGGCCAAGAGACGGCCACAGGTAGGCACAGAGATGAATTCGCCCCATTCAAGGATGGTGACGTCGCTCAGCAGTTGGGAATCCAGGATGGAAGCCACGGGCGCGGTGACCCTCCGCAAAGTGCCAGGTATCGTATGCGATAAAAGGGGAAGGGACAAGGCGCGCCAGATGATCTGCCCAAAGGGCAGCCGGTTGCGCGGCGCCGCGTTGACACTCTCTTCAGGCGTGGGGTACAACGTTCGCGACAGCTTGAACGTCTGCCAAGGAGCCTGCAATGGCGCGCACCTACCAGGTCATCTCCTCCGATGGGCATGTGGAAGTCCCGCCCGATGTCTGGGTGAAGTACGTCCCCGCCAAGTGGCGTGATCGCGCGCCCCGGCTGGTGAAGCTGCCTGAGGGCGGCGAGGGCTGGATCATCGAAGGACAGCCGCTGCTCCACAACGGGCAGAACATCACGGCGGGCGACCCGGTGCGCTTCCGCAACGCCAGCTATTTCAATCCGGATGGGTCGCCGCACATCGGCGCCGGCGATGCCAAGCAGCGGCTGCGCGAACAGGATATGGACGGCATAGATGCCGAGGTCCTCTTTCCGCCGATCTTCGCCACGAAGTTCTTGGAGGGTGTCAAAGATAGGCCAGTCTATCTTTCCATGGTGCAAGCCTACAACACCTTCCTGGCCCAGGACTATTGCTCGGTAGCGCCGGACCGGCTCATCGGCAACGCCGTCATACCCATCACGGGGATAGACGATGCCGTGGCCGAGCTGAAGCGCATCCATTCGCTGGGCTTGCGGGGCGTGGCGATCCACCAATGGCCGAACGGCGGCGGCACGCCGAATCCCGAGGACGACCGGTTCTGGGAGACGGCTCTTTCGCTCGGAGTGGCCCTTTCTCCCCATGCCGACTTCGGCGACCGTCAGCCGAACTTCGGCGGCGGAGGCGCAGGCACGGGCAACGCGCAGTTCGCCTCGGCCCTTACCCAGCGCACCGGCGGGATGGCGCCGATGCTGTGCCTGGCGCATATGGTCACCAGTGGTCTCTTTGACCGGTTCCCCTCCATCCGCTTCTACTTCGCGGAGACGAACGCCAGCTGGATGCCCGCCCACTTTTGGATCATGGACGATAACTACCGCGTCTTTCGCGATTGGTTCAAGGCGACGCTGAAGAGGCCGCCGACTGAGTACATCAGGGAACACGTGCAGTTCGGCATCATCCGCGACCCGATGGCGCTACAGTTGAGGGACCACCTGCCGGTTCAGAATCTGATGTGGGGGAGCGATTTCCCGCACTCGGTCGGCTCATTCCCCAGATCGCGCGAGTTCATCAAGGAGGCGTTTGGAGGCGTGCCGGAAGGGCTCAAACGGAGGATCCTGCTGGAGAATCCGGCGAGCTTCTTCAAGCTCGACGTGCACAAGCCCATCACGCCGACACCGAATTAGGAATCCCTGGCCCGTTCCCGAGCCTTACGCCCTGATTGCCATCCAGCGTTGTAAGCTAGTCTCTGGATGATTCGCAAAATCAAGAAAGCAGCTCGTTCATATAGTGGCAACTTGGCCAATGAGTATTTCCTCCAGGCGAACTTCATATCTCTGTATACGTTGGAGATAGACAGCTTTTGAGGCGCAAGTTCGCTAACCCATGACATAGACATTACCCTTGCCATACCGATAGAAGGTGTTTGCGAAGTCTCGCAGGTTCTCCCTGTATTCGTGCAGGATCAGCGCAGTGGGCTCAAATGCAAGGTGATATCCCATGCGTCTGATTTTCATGGAGAGTGCTGGGTCTTCCCCACCCGGTTGTTTGATCCTGGCATCAAATCCACCTACTTCCAAAAGCGCTTTCCGGCGGTATGCACAATTTGCCGTGACCAAGTAGGCGCATGACTCAGGAGGCTCAAGGATTCGATGAAAGGTGTAGTAGCGGGAGAGCAGCCCTTTCCCTAAGGGCAGTACCCGGCCTCCGGCGCCTGCTGTTTGCGTGGTTTCGCGTTCCAATCGAGTAATTAGAGGCCAGGGCCAGGGATGCACTGGAACGCAGTCGTCATCAGTAAAGGCGATGTACTCGCCTGAGGCTGCCTCGATTCCTTTGTTTCGGGCTGATGCAGGGCCTTTATTGGCCTGCTTGATATGAACCCAGGCTGTCTCTACGAACCTGCGCCACGGCTTGTTCGGTGCCGTCCTGAGACCCATCATCGACTACGATAACTTCGACGTCTTTTGGGATTTTGGCCAAGTTGCGAAGTAGCCCAAGTTTTCGGTTGAACGTTGGGATGACTACTGTGACATTAAGTTGTTGCATAGTTTGGTCACCAGATTGAGCGGCATTATAGCCAAGTCTCCGTTTATGGCGCTAAATAAGTGCTAAAATCTGGCGATTCCCTTCTGGAGGTCTCCCGATGTATATGCGCCCGACCTTGAGCGCTGAAGAGGCGCGCGTTGCCATGAACGCCATGGCGGACATGGCAACGCGCATCGCGAAGCGGCCCGTGGCCATCGCCATCACGGACCATCGGGGCGAGCTGATCCACTTCCTGCGGCAGGATGAGGCGCTGGCCTTTTGCGGAGAGGTCTCCACCCGCAAGGCGTACACAGCGGCGGTGGCCAAGGAGAGCTCAGCCAGCTTCTCCGCCAAGTACAAGGGCGTAGGGCGCACGCTGGAGGAGGCGATCGGCCCCCGGGCTTCCTCAGGCCAGGGCGGCGTGCCGATCCTCACGAAGGATGGCGTTTGCCTGGGAGGCATCGGCGTCAGCGGCGACTCCAACGAGGGAGACATCGCCATTGGACGGGCGGGCGTGGAGGCGATGGGCTACAACTGGGAGGCGTGACAGTTCCCCCTGATTCTGTTCATTTCCATCGGCTTCTTCTTGCTATGATTCTTGCCTATGTCTTCTCCCATCCTCATCCGCGAGCTTCCTCGCGCCCCTTCGCCTGCGCGGCTCTTTGAGCGCTTCCTCGCTCAGCCGTTTCCCTTCCTGCTGGAGAGCGGGCGCGGCTATGGCCGGATCGGGCACTATTCCTTTCTGGGCGGCGACCCCTTCCTTGTTGTGAAGAGCAGTGGGCGGAGGGTTGAAGTCATCGGCGGCCAGGGCAAACGCACCTTCACGGCCGGCCCCTTTGATGTGATAGACGACCTGCTTGGGCGGTATCCCGTCCCAAAGGGCGATTACCCAGTACCTTTCATCGGCGGCGCAGTGGGCTACTTAGGCTATGACCTCGGTCGCCTCATCGAACGATTGCCGGACCGCCCGCAGGACGACCTGAAGCTGCCGGAATCAGTGCTGTGCTGGTACGATTCGCTCATCGCCTATGACCACGTGACGCGAAAGGCGTACGCCATCTCAACGGGCCTGCCTGAACGCACGGCGGCGAAGCGGGCCAGGCGCGCGAAGGAGCGAATGCTGGGACTGCTTGCAGCCATAGGCGGCCCACCGCAACCGGAGGCGAGGGGGCCTGCTCCGGCTGCATCTTCCGCGAAGCTGGAAGCGACGTTCACCAAAGGCGGCTACATCGCCGCGATAAGGGAGGCGAAGAGGCACATCATAGCGGGGGATATCTACCAGGTGAACCTGAGCCAACGCTTCAGCGCGCCGTGGAGAGGGGCGCCGTGGGAGCTCTATCAGCGTTTGCGCCGCATCAACCCAGCGCCTTTCGCTGCGTACCTGCAGTACGAAAGCTTCGCCGTTGTCAGCGCTTCGCCGGAGCGCTTCCTTCGCCGCGCGGGCGAGAGGCTGGAGACGCGCCCCATCAAGGGGACACGCCCGCGCGGGGCGACGCCTGCCGAAGACAGGCGGCTGGCGCGGGAACTTGCGGCCAGCGCCAAGGACCGCGCCGAGCACATCATGATCGTGGACCTGGAGCGCAACGACCTTGGGCGCGTAGCGGAGATCGGGAGTGTGCGGGTGGCGAAGATGATGGCGCTGGAGCGCTTCCCTACGGTGCATCACCTCGTCTCCACCATAGAGGCGCGCTTGCCTAGCGAGAGAACGGCTGGTGAAGTCCTGCGGGCCGCGTTTCCCGGAGGCTCCATCACCGGCGCGCCGAAGATACGCTCGATGGAAATCATTGACGAACTGGAGCCGGTGAGCCGGGGCGTCTATACGGGAGCCATCGGCTACTTGAGCGCCACGGGAGACTTCGACCTGAATATCGCCATCCGGACACTGGTGGTGAAGGACGGCATGGCCCACTTCCACGTCGGCGGCGGCATCGTCGCCGATTCCGATCCGGAGGCGGAGTACCAGGAGACCCTGGACAAGGGGAAGGCGCTCCTGGCGGCGCTGCGCGGCGGTTAGCCGTTCTTACCGAAGACCTCTTGCTCTTTGGATATTGTTGTCCGTGAGCGCATCCACGAGCAGATCTTGCCCCGCGAAGTGGAGGTTATCCCCGCGACCCAGGCTATCGTTCCCTGTGTTGAGGTCGGCTTGGCGGCCGTTCTGCTCGAAGCGGATATAGGAATCCATCGCTGCTTCAAGGGAGCGCAGGCCCTCAAGCTGGATGGCGGCGGCTTCGCCCGCCGGGCCTGGAAAGCTCAGCGACTCCAGCTTCACGCGCAATGCTCGATATTCGCTCAAGAACTGCGTCACACGCGCCACCCGCGTAGCACGGGGAAGGGCATCACGCTCGCGGATATAGGCGTTCCATCTATCGCGGACGGCCTGGGTCTCCTCCACGATGGCGAAGAAGGCCTTGGCGTAATCAATCAGGGTCTTAGCGCGGAGCTCAAAGTCATCGAGCTTAAGCAGATCGGCGCGGACTTGCTCCTGGAGGGCATGGGAGTCTATCTGGAAGAGCGAGCGGAAGACGCCATCGAGGTCTTTGGGGCTATCGGCCAGCTTTTCGAGGAGCTGGCGAAGGACGCCGTTCCCGTAGGTGCGGGCGATGTAGTCTATGGCGGCATATGACTCGGCGTAGTATTGCTCGATTCGCTTCGTGTCGGTCTCTTTGTGCCAGGCGTCGTAGTCGCCAAGGGCGTTGAGGTCCACCCATCGGCTTGCCAGGATGCCTTCCCGGGCCGCCTTGCGCATGACCCTTCGCCAGAGGCTCTCATCATCGCCCATGAGCGGTAGAGCCGCCTGGTGGCCTAAGTGGTCGGCCAGCCCTTCGATGAACCAGAGCGGGGCTTGGCGGCTGCCTTCGATGCGCCCGGTGATCTGGTGCACCATCTCGTGCACTACCACGTGAGGCATCGTCTCCGGGTCGGCGCTCATGTCAATGTAAATGCCGGAGCGCTCGTATCTATAGAGAGAGACGCCTGCTTCATAGCCGCCGGCCGTGGCGCCGCCGTTGCGTATCTCCGCCAGCATCTTTTCAACGCTCGGCGTCAAGTAGAAGTCAATGACGTCATCCAGCGTGGTGTTGAGCGCCGGGAGGATCGTCCTGCGCGCTAGATCGTGATACTGCGCCACAAGAACCGCGGAGGCGTTGGGTATCTCGGGGTAGAAAAAGATGCCAGCCATCGGGGTGTCATAAACGTGGAACTCTGTCCCTTTGCTGACGAAGGTGCGCGTCTGCAAGGCGAGCGGCGCGATGGTGTAGGTATAGTCGAACCGCGTGCCGGCCTCGCCGCGAAGCTGGGCCGTCCACGTTCCCGGCTGGTTATCCAGGAGCGAGCGCTGCCAGGTGATGGTTCCGTCTCTAGTGCTCCGCCGCAGGTGTTTGCGCTGGCTGGGGCCGCTGGGTCCTACGTGGGTGATGGTGATGCGCTCCAACGGGCGCAGGCCGGTGGCGCTGAAGCGCTGGATGGTTCCCAAGGCGGCTGTCGCGCCGCCGGAAGGTTGCGTCGTGCTGATGATGATGCGGGTGACGGGGTTGAGCGCGGCGGCAGTGGGCGGCGGTGTTGGGCGAGGCGTCGGCGTTGGGGTAGGCGTCTCAGCGGGCGTGGCCGTGGGCGCAAGGGTCGCCGTTGGGCGCGGCGTGCGTGTGTCCGGCTTGGGGGATCCGGAGTCACTTCCGCAGGAGACGACAAGCAGCGCGGCGATAGCGACGATGGGGAGGGCAGTCCAGAGCCGCCTGTAGGGAGAGCGCATGGGTCTAGCTTAGGATACGCCGGTTGATGGAAAAAGGATTAGGCCGGGAAGAGGCCATATCGGACTACTTCTTCCGGTGGTCGCGCAGTTCCTTTGGGAGGGAGAATGTCACGTTTTCGTCAACGACCTTGATTTCCCTGGCGGCGACGTGCCCCTTGGATTTCAGGTAGTCCACCACCTCAGTAACCTTTACCTCAGGCGTTGACGCACCAGAGGTGACACCGATAGAGGCGACCCCCTGGAGCCAATCGGGGCGTACCTCTTTCACGTCGGCGATGCGGTGTGCCTTTACGCCTTGGGCGCGCGCCACTTCCATCAGGCGGACGGAGTTGGAGCTGTTCGCCGCGCCGACGACGAGGATGAGGTCAACGCGCTTGGCAAGGTCCTTGACTGCCGCCTGCCGGTTCTGGGTGGCGTAGCAGATGTCATTCCGGGTATGCATATTGGGGAAGCGGCGCTTGAGGGCGTCCACCACTTCCTTCGTATCGTCTATGCTCAAGGTCGTCTGAGTGAGGCAGACGACCTTGTTGGGGTCCTTCACGCTGACGTTTTCGGCGTCCTCCACATCTTCGATGAGCTGGATGCTGTTGGGCGCTTCCCCCATGGTGCCGATGATCTCATCGTGGCCGGCGTGGCCGATGAGGAGGATGGAGAAGCCCTCCTTCACGTACTTGATGGCCTCAACGTGGACCTTGGTTACCAGAGGGCAGGTAGCGTCTATCGTGGTGAGCTTGCGGCTTTGGGCATTGTTGCGCACGGCAGGGGCCACGCCGTGGGCGCTGAAGATGACCACGGCGCCCTCCGGCACTTCGTCTTCGGACTCGACGAATATTGCGCCTTTCTTGCGCAGGTCCTCCACCACGTGTGGGTTATGGACGATCTCCTTGCGCACGTAGACGGGCCGCCCGTGCATCTCCAGGGCGATCTCCACGATGTCTATGGCGCGCTCCACCCCGGCGCAGAAGCCGCGTGGCTTCGCGAGGAGGACACTTCCCGTCTCCTTGGCCGTTTGCACCATTGGCGAGTCCCTTCTGTTATGAGCGGGTGGACTTCAGTCTAGCACCGCCTGCCGGAAAGGGGCAATCAACGCTTCTTGAAGAGCCCCAAGAACCGGTCTTCATAGTGGCGGAATAGGCCCCAGCGGTCCAGCTCCCGCTTGAGGGTGGTTGGATCTAGGCCGCCCTCGACTTGGCGGAAGAGTGCTTCGATGCGCTCGATGGCAGCGCGGGGGACGCCGGTGGGGTCGGGGTCGAGGAGGCCACGGCCGCTCAATTCGCCGACGTTACCGGCTACGGAGGAGGCGGTGAACTCGTAGATGAATTTGAGGAGGGCGACGTCCCACAGCTCGTCCGGGCCCCTAATGACGACGGCGAGGTGCTCGCTTCGGCCGTCCAGATCGCCCTTGATGCGCTGGGCCACGGTCTCCGGCTCGCCGCTAACGATGTTCATGCCGCCGACCTCGTTGCGATAGGTGTACATCAGGCCGGGAGCATTCGTTCCGTATTGGCGCGCCATCATCTGGAAGTAGTGGCGCGCCTCATCACCGAAACCTTGGAGGTTGAGGAGATAGCCGGGCGTCACTACCTCGGGCCGCTTGGCGATGACCTTCCCTTCGCGGATCACGGATTCTGGACCCGCATTGGCATCGAACTCGGCGAAGATAGGCTCTGTGACCAGGAAATACTTGAGATTCGTCACCCCAAAGGTGGCCAGGAACTGCTTGGGCGGGCGGACGACCCTGGTCTGCTCCAGGGCTTTGGCGATGCGCTCTTCGGCGTTCTCCACAGCTAGACCTGCACGAGGGCCTTGATCGCCTCGCGGAAGCTCTCCAGGTGCTCATCGTACTGCTGGTCCAGCTGGGCGCGGACGCGCAGCCACTCCTGCTGGAACTCCGGCATGGACTCCACATTGGCATTGGGCGGGACCTGAACGCCGCGCTGCTGGGCCGCCTGCTGAAGCTGCATGGCGAACTGCTGCTTCAGCTGCTGCAGGACCTGCTGGCGCTGCTGCTCGCCGTGGCTTTTGTACTGATCCAGCACATAGTTGACGCGCGTCACGATCTCCTTGGTCTGAGGCTTGCTCCCAAGGAGGAGGCGGACGCCTTCCACGGAGCGCTTCACGCTCTTTTCCGCTAGCGGCGTCCGCGGGAGGGCGATGTTGGCAACTAGGACGTCAATCGCGCCTTTGAGCACATAGGGGCGCAGCGATTGCTCGTGGGCGTTGAGGGCGGAGAGGGGGTCGTCTTTCCCCTTCAGAAAGTCGGCGGCGAGCTTTTGCCCCTTGGGGACGCCGTCCCATTCGAGTTTTTGCTTTGGGGTAGGCGCTTTGAGCCCCGCAACCCGTTCCATGGCCTTTTCATAGGCGCTCTTGATCTCGTCAGACATTGGGCGAACTCCAGGCGTCACGAGGGATGTGGTGCGACGCGATCATTATATCAGCGGAATCGCGGGTCAGGCGGCGCGTTCCTTCCGCTTCTTGTCCAGGAGGCGGTTGACGGCCTTCCGATCCAGGCCGAGCTTGCGGCACTCCTCGGCATCGGCTTGGGCCTTCTCATCCTGGCCCAGTGCTGCGTAGCAGAGGGCGCGATGGAGAATGGCCTCCGACTCCTTCGGCTCATGGCGGATGACCACATTGAAATCGGCGATGGCTTCCGGGTAGCGGGCGAGGTTGTACAGGGCCATCCCCCGCGAGAAGTAGTGGAGCCATTCCTTGGGCTCCAGCCGTAGGGCCTGCTGGAAGTCTTCCAGGGCCTTTTCGAAATCGCGCATGTTCATGGAAACGATGCCCCGGCCGTTGCAGGTGCGCGCATCTTCCGGCGCTACTTCTATGGCGCGTGAGTAGTCGCTGAGAGCCGCAGGTTGCAGGCCGAGGTGGTCCAAGGCGGCGGCGCGATTGAGAAGGGCCTCTAGGTGGCGTGGATTCTGCTCCAGGGCCTTTTCGAGATCAGGGAGCGCTTTCTTATAGCGACCGGACATGACATAAGCGGCACCGCGAAGGCTGAGGGCGTCAGTGTCAGCGGGGTTGCTGCGAAGATGCTGTGTGAGGGAGGTGATGGCGCCCTTCCACAGCCCGCCGTCCATAAGGCGGCGGCCTTCGGCAAGGGGGTTAGTTGAGGGTGCGTTTGATGAGGAGGGGTTACGGCTGCTGCGAAAGAGAGGCATGGAGAGGGTGGCTTCAGAAGAACGCGCAGGAGAGAGGAAGGGAGGCGGTTACTTGGCGGTCTTGGTCTTTTCGAGGATGGAGGCTTTCAGAGACTCAGGACATTTGGCTTTCGGAACGCTCTTGACGAGGCCGACGGTCTTGGCTACGGAATTGAGGAGGGCCTGGCAGGGAGGACAGAAGCCAAGGTGCTGCCTGATGCGCTCCGCCATGGGCTTCGGCATATCGCCGTCCACCATGTCAGAGGCGTGCTTGTGGACCTCCCGACAGTCAAAGCCGGAGGCATCATGACAGCCGTCATCGCCGTCATGCCTGTGCCTATGCTTGAAGATGCGATGCTTCCCCACGCTGTTCCTCTTCCGGTATCTCCTACCAGGAATACTAGAGAAGGCCCGGGCCGCAGTCAAGCGTACAGCCCAGGGTTTTCCTCCCGTGCGTAGGTTTGATGCGGCGCTGCGCTAATCGGTTCCTGTGCGCCTCCGCATACCAGGAAGTCCGATATATAATGCTACGTACGTCACCTGGAGAGGCCTATGAAGGTTATCATCCGCCAGCCGCGCCGCCGCGAGGTCGCCATCCAGGGCGGCAGGCAAGTCAGCGACATCATGAAGGAGCTCCAGCTCAATCCGGAGAACTTCATCGCCATCCAGGGCAGGGTCCTGCTAACCCGTGACGCCTTTGTGAAGGATGACGAGACGATCGAGATCCTCTCCGCCATCTCGGGGGGCGCGTAGCCATGCGCTGTCTGAAGTGCCAAGAGCGCGCCTGGGTGGAGCTAAAGCGGCATCACGCCGCCTACTGCGCGCCCCACTACACCGAGTTCTTTGAGCGCCAGGTGGAGCGGAATATCAAGGCCAAGAAGATGTTCACCCTCCAGGACAAGATCCTGGTGGCCGTCTCCGGGGGCAAGGACAGCCTGGCGCTGTGGGACGTGCTGGTCCGCGCAGGGTACCAGACGGCGGGCCTCTACATTGACCTAGGTATCAGCGACTACTCGATGCGCTCCAAGGAGAAGGCCATGGCCTTCGCGGGCGAGCGCGGGCTGCCGCTCATTGTGAAGGACGTGCGGGCGGAGTACGGCGATGGCCTAATAGGCATCTCCGAGCTCTCCAAGGCGCTGCGGCGCGTCCCCTGCTCCGGCTGCGGCCTCACCAAGCGCTACCTGCTGAACCAGGTGGCGCACGAGCACGGCTACAACGTGCTGGCCACCGGCCACAACTTGGACGATGAGGCGGCTACGCTGATGGGCAACGTCCTCCACTGGCAGATGGACTACCTGGCCCGCCAATCGCCGGTGCTGGAGAGCACGCACCCGCACCTAGCGAAGAAAGTGAAGCCGCTGTACACCTTCACCGAGCGCGAGACGCTGAGCTATGTGCTTATCAAGGGGATTGACTACATCGAAGAGGAGTGCCCGAACGCCCAGGGTGCCCAGTCCATCGTCTACAAAGAAGCGCTGAACGCCATCGAGGCGGCATCACCCGGATCAAAGCAGGCCTTTGTGGACGGCTTCTTAAAGAGCCTCCAACCGGTGCTCCACCGGGATGAGGCGGGGGTGACGCTCAACGCCTGCAGCCGGTGCGGCGAGCCGACGACGGGCGAGGTCTGCGCCTTCTGCCGTATGTGGGAACGAGCCAAGGCGGCCAAGGCGAAGGGGAAGGCAGTCATTCCGACAGCATCGTAGCGCCGTCGTTTCGGCTTGCCCTACCGCCGCTTCGCCAGCCGCTCCGCGTACTTCGCCATCACGTCAATCTCCAGATTGGCGTGATGGCCCACCCGCTTGCTCCCCAGCACGGTGTGCGTGCGCGTGAAGGGGATGAGCGTCACGGTGAAGCCTCTGCCGTCCACGCTCACCACCGTGAGGCTCACGCCGTCTATGGCGATAAAGCCCTTCTCCACCACGTAGCGCAGGATCTTTCCAGGGGCTGTGAAGCGTATCAGCAGGGCGTTCTTCTCTTTCTTGATCGCCGCGATCGTTCCCGTCCCGTCCACATGGCCCTGCACCATGTGGCCGCCCATGCGTTGGCCCGCGGCCAGCGCGCGCTCCAGGTTCACGGGTGAACCCGGCTTCAGCGCGCCGAGGTCGGTGCGGCGGAAGGTTTCAGGGACCACGTGGACGGAAAAGCCATCCTTGGTAAGGCGCGTCACCGTGAGGCACGCGCCGTTGACCGAGATGCTATCGCCGAGCTTGGTGCCTTTGAGCACGGTCTTCGCGGCGATGCGGAGGTCGCCGTTCTTCATGGCCTCCACGCGCCCAAGCTCTTCGATTATGCCTGTGAACATGTGGTCACCATCGCTTTAGAGATACCCCTCGATGAGCAAGTCGTCTCCCAAGTGCGTCATCGTTCGCTCCTTCAGTCGCAGCGCCTCTGCGATCTTCCTGATCCCTTTCCCCTCCACCGGTGTCACCGCCTCACGTCCGCCCACGATGATAGGCGCGATAAAGGCGTAGACCTTGTCCACCAACTGCTGTTCAAAGAGGGAGGCGAGCAGTTCGCCGCCGCCTTCCACAAGGACGCTCGTGACAGAGCGCTTGCCTAGAACGTCAAGCACATGATTCAAATCCACCTTGCCGTTAGCCTCCGGCGCGACGATAACTTCCGCCCCTGCGCCGATGAGGTTCGACCACGTTGAGGTGGGTGCATTGGCCGTAACGGCGATGAGCGTCTTTCCCGGCTCTTGCAGGAGCTTTGCGGCGGCAGGCGTGCGCCCCCGGCTGTCCACGATGACCCGCAGGGGCTGGCGCTTAGCAGGCGCATCGCCAGAGAGGCGCGCCGTCAGGCGAGGGTCGTCCCGATGGACGGTGTTGGCGCCCACCATGATGGCGTCCACTATGCTGCGCAGCTCGTGGGCCTTGGCGCGCGCCGCTTCGCTGGTGATCCATTTGGAATCGCCGGTGCGCGTGGCGATCTTGCCGTCCAGGCTCATGGCGAACTTGGCGTAGACGTAGGGGCGCTTGGCGGTCACCCACTTGATATAGGCCTCGTTGATCCTGCGCGATTCGCGCTCTCCATCGCCCAGCGTCGTCTTGATGCCCGCTGCCTTCAGGTCGCCGATGCCTGTGCCGTTCACCTGTGGGTTCGGGTCAATCGTAGCGATGTGGACTTCAGATATCTTTGCCTCGATGATGGCCACAGTGCAGGGTGAGGTTCTCCCCTGGAAGTTATGCGGCTCCAGGGTAACGTACATCGTCGCGCCTCGGGCCGCCTCGCCTGCGTGATCTAAGGCCACGCGCTCCGCGTGGGGCCCGCCCGGCGGCTGCGTGGCGCCTTCGCCGATGACAGCGCCGTTCTTGACGATGACGCAGCCGACGACTGGGTTCGGCGACGTTGTCCCAAGGATGCTTTGGGCGAGTTCCAGGGCCCGCCGCATAGAGCTGGAGGGGCCGCTGCTCATGGCCGGGGCTAGCCTTTGAAGTCTTTGTGGATCTTGCTCGCCGTGGGCACCGTCTGACCTTGGTACTTGCTCCCAAGGGCCGCGGAGCCGTAGGGATTGTCCACGGGCGTGGTCAGGCGGATGAAGGAGAGCTGGCCGATGCGCATCTTGTAGTACAGGGTGATGGGCAGCTTCGCGACGTTGCTCAACTCCAAGGTCAGATGGCCGCGCCAGCCGGGGTCCACATACCCGGCCGTGGAGTGGATGAGCAGGCCCAGGCGGCCCAGGGAGCTTTTGCCCTCCAGGCGCGCCACTAAGTCGTTCGGGATGCCGATATCTTCGAGCGTGGAGCCGAGGACGAACTCGCCGGGGTGCAGGATGAAGGGCTTATCGTCCGTGATCAGCACCATCTCCGTCAGGTCGCTCACGTCCTGGCGCACGTCTATGTACGGCCGCAGGGAGTTGCGGAAGACCAGGATGCGGTTATCCAGGTGAACGTCCACGCTTGCAGGCTGGACGGCGCGCTCCGCGAGAGGCTCGATGATGATGCGCTTGGCCTTAAGCTCTTCCTTGATTGTGCGGTCGCTGAGTACCACGGTGGCTCCCTGAGGGACGGTGTTGCGAATCTGTAGGAGGATTGTAGCAGTGGCACCTGGCCCCTTCAATAGAAAGGGCGGCCGCTGCATCGGCTCCCGCGCCTGAACGCGCTGCTTCCGAAGCGGTTGACTCCTCTTCGGCTAGCCCGTAGGCTCTGCCTCCCATGAGTAACAAGGACTTTGCCGACAAGATCGCCATCGTCGGCGTGGGCGCCAGCAACTTCCGCGAGTTGTGGGACAAGCCTGATAAGGCCCGCACCCAAGACGAGATGTTCGTCGCTGCCTTCAAGGAGGCTCTGGACGATGCCGGCCTCCAGCTATCACAGATAGATGGGCTCATCGCAGGCGGCACCTCCTACGTTACGGCGGCCTACCGCTGCGGCATGAAGCGGGCGCGGTACGTGAACGAGTACCAGCGCGCGGGCCGCCAGATGCCCACCATGCTCTCGCAGGCCGCAGGCGCGCTCCTGAGCGGCATGGCCAACTACGTTGTGGCCTTCAACAGCGTCGCCTTCCGCGCCCAGGGCAACAAGTTCGGGGGCGTCAATGATGGCGACCTGTACGACCGGCCATACGGCATGACCTCAGCCGGGGCCACCTACGCCATGGGCTTCACCCGCTATCAGCACCTTTACGGCGCGAAGGAAGAGGAGCTTGGCGAGATCGCCGTGCAGATACGCAACCATGCCGTCAACAACCCGCGCGCCATCCTTCGCGATAGGATCACCTTGGATGAATACGTGCAGGCGCGCTACATCGCCAAACCCTTGCGCCTCTATGACTACTGCCTGATCAACGATGGCGCAGTGGCCTTGATCCTCACGACGGCTGACCGGGCCAGGGCGCTGAAGCAGAAGCCCGTCTACTTCACCAGCATCGCGACCCAGGTGGCGCTCTTTGAGCGGTACCTGGACCCTGAGCTGTGGACCACCGCCTGCCAGGGCCTCAAGCGGGATGGCCTGGACTCCGTGGGCGTCACGCTCAAGGACATAGATTGCGTGCAGATGTATGACAACTTCAGCGTCGCCGCCTTGTGGGGACTTGAAGGGCTGGGCTTCGCTCCTCGTGGCGAAGGCCTCAAGTGGATCAAGGGTGGGCGAATCTCCCACGGCGGCGAACTGCCTGTGAACACAAGCGGCGGTATGATGGCGGAGGCCTTCCTGCAGGGGTGGAACGCCCACGCGGAGGCGGTGCGCCAGCTGCGCGGCACGGCCATCAATCAAGTGCCCAACTGCAAGCGCGTCCTCTACTTTTGCCTCTCCGCGGTGCCGGGCGTGACACTGATGACGAACGAGCCGTAGCGGAGCCGTGCTCAGGCGGCCCGCAGGCCCATGATTTCCCGCGCCTGGCGCGGGGTCGCGATCTCCCGCCCGCAGGCCTTCGCCATCGTCACAACGCGCCGCACAAGGTCGGCGTTGGTCGGGCGCGGCTGTGCGTCCGACCAGGTCTCATCGCCAAGGCCGATGCGGATATGCCCGCCGGAGACGATCGCCTGCGCCGCCATGGGGATGATGGCCTGGCCGTAGCACATCACGAACCACGCGTAGTTCAGCTTCGGCGCAAGCTCCCGCACGATCTCCGTATACATCTGCACCCCGCGAGGCGTCGGGGGCATGCCGTAGGGGCCGTCCACGGAGCAGAAATATTTGATGAGCACCGGCTCCTGCACCAAGCCCATATCCATATAGGCTAGAAGGTGACGGATATGCCCCGGCTCGGCGCAGCCGTTGTAGGGGCGCAGGCCGTGGGCGTTCACCAGGTTGTACCAGAAAATCTCCTGCGCGTGGGTGAAGACCTTTCCCGATTCCGGGTTCGCAAAGGTCTTGGTGCGGCTATCGTACTTGTTCAGCAGCACAGCGCCCATGTCCAGCGGCGCCATCGTGAGGCGCACTTCAGGGTCTTTGGCAAGGGCGATGATGTGGGAAAGGGAGGCTTCGGTCAGACCCTTGTACGTGGGGTAGAAGACGACGTCCTTGCTGACGCCTGCCTTGTGGATGCGCCTGATGGAGTCCGCGTAGAGGCGGTCGTCCGTCCAGCGCTGCTCCCCAGTGCGCGGGTCGCGGGCGTGGAAGTGCAGCATCGCGGCGCCCGCCTCGATGCATGCGGCGGCATCCTTTGCCACCTCTTCCGGCCCGTAAGGTACGTGAGGGTTCTCCTCCTTGGGCATCAGCTCGTTCATCGCCACTTCAATGATGAGGGGGTGCATAGGCCTCTCCACGTGCTTGGTTACCGCTAAGTCTCCTCTAGCTGTCAATCTCTTGGTAGACTAGCGGTGCGATGGTCCAAGAACGCTGTGAACGGTGTAACTGCTTGGTTGGCCACACCTACTCCCTTAAAGGGGATGGCCGCGTGCTGGTGAGGTGCTTTCGCTGCGCCCTGCGCCACTGGGCTATCTTGCGGCGTTCGCTCATTGTGGCGCTCATTGTAGGCACGGCGCTAACCGCCATTAACCAGGGGACTGTGCTGGCGAAAGGCGACTTCCCAGCCGCGCTCTACTGGAAGATTCCGCTGACCTACTGCGTCCCCTTTTGTGTCGCGACCTTTGGGGCGCTCTCTGCCAGCAGGCGCTAGGGCTAGACGGGCTTCGGAACGTCGTCCAGCGGATGCGGCGGGTTCCCGGAGGCGATGTCCACATCCAGGCCTAGCACAACGTAGCTCAGCATAACGTAACAGCCGATGATGGCCATGATTTCGATAATGCCCTGATTGCCGAGGGCCTTCTGGGCGGCGTCATAGGTCTTCTGGTCTATCTTGCAGGCCATCGTCTGTTTGGTGAATCGGATCCAGAGCCGCTCCTCGGGCTTCAGTCTACGAGTGTTCCCCGTCTCAATCGCTTTCAGGACCTGCTCGCGCACACCGTGATGGCGGGCGAGGATGGCGTGGCTATCGTATTCCCAGGCGTTCTTCATCACCTTTGAGACCGTGCAGATAACGGTCTCTTTTATCGTTGGCTCGAGCTTCGCGTCATAGCGCAGATATTCCATCAGCGCGTAGAGATGCTTCGCCACCCTGGGGCTGTTCATGTAAGTGGAGAAGAGCCGGGAGATGCGATCCCGTCGGCGGGTGATGAACTCGAAGGCCTCGCGCCCTTCCGCGGATGCGGGCGGTTGGGTGATATAAGGGACGCGTGCCATTGCCCGGCGGCCTAAGCCCGGTTCGCCAGGTGGGCGTATTCCCGTTCGATCTCCGCCTCTTTGGGGTACCAATCGGGACGCGGGTAGGCCTCCGGCTCAAGCGAAGTGAAGGTCTGCGGCGGGATGCGGTACATCCGGCGCGCATTCTCCCCCATGAACTTCTTGATCGTCGCCTGCGGCACCTTGCAGGACTGCATCTCCCGCATGGCCGACCAGGCGTCTGAGCCGTCATGGTGATAGGCGTCCGAGGCCCATATGCCGATGTTCTCGAAGAACTTATGTTGGCGGTAGACGGTGGACTCATCGCCTTCAAAGGAGATGAAGATGCGGTCTAGGAATACCTCGCTGGGCGTTTGCGAGAGTTTCGCTGGGCGCTGGTTGCGGTACATCGGGAAGGCGCGATCGCATTGCTCAAGCAGCATCGGGAGCCAGGAGGCGTTCGACTCCATGATCGCCATGCGCGAAACATCGGGATGCCGCTCAAAGAAGCCGGACATCAGCATATTGATCGTCCATACCATCGCCTCAAAGACGAACCCTTGCGGCTCCGTCGGCTCCCGCAATTGCTTGGGGTTGCCCACCTTCCACAGGAGGTCGCCTGCGCCGTTCTGCCTGCCCGTGGGGTTCAGCGTTGGGATGGTGGCTCGCGGCAGGGAGTGCATCGCCACTAAAACCTGGGTATCGGCAAAGGCCTGCCACAGCGGCTCCATGCCAGAGTGGTTCGGGTAGCCGCCGTTCACGTCCACCGGGCGTATCATGGCGACTTTGAAGCCCTTAGCCGCCACACGGCGCAACTCCTCAGCGGCTAGCTTGGGGTCCTGCAGCGGGATGACTGCCGCAGGGAAGAGCCTGCGACGGTCTTCCGAGCACCAATCGCTCGCCCAGTCGTTGTAGGCCCGTGCGACGAGTGCCGCCGCCTGTGGGTTTTCGATGAAGAGATAGGCGCCGAACATCATGAGCGGGATAACCACCACTTGGTCTATCCCCTGCTGGTTCAGGTCCCCGATGCGCGCCTTCGGATCGCGGGCCCCTCTATGCTCGACATAATTCAACTGCTCTTCTGTCAGCTGCATCGTAGAGAGCTTGCGCAAGAGCCTCTTTGTGACGCCGGGGCCGCCTACTTCGGCGCGGTTGGGGACACGGCGCTCCGGGCCCTGGTAGTTGGCGGCGAAGCTGGTGCGCGTCTTGCCCCAGGTGGCCGGCAGGGCCCGTTTGCCGTTGACGGCGATGAAGTCCTCGTCAGGCCAGAACCAGGGCTTGACGGCCTCCCGCTCCTGGACGGAGAGGTAGTTCCAGATATCCGGCGATTCGGTGACATGGGCGTCGCAGTCGAAGACCGGGAAATCTTTTTGGATCAGCGCCATAGCGGCCTCCCGCTTAGTTCTCTCTGATGGCGTACAGCCGAGCCGCGTTGTCCCACATCATCTTGTGTCGCACATCATCCGGGATAGGCTGCTTCAGCATATCTTCCAGCGCGTGGATGTAACCCTTTCCCTCAGGGTGGCCGAAATCGGTGGCCGTCACCAGGCTGTCGGTGCCAAGCGTCTCGTACGCTGGCTTCAGGCCCGGGTCGTCCGGGTCTGCCGATATGAAGCACTGGCGCTGGAAGTACTCGACGGGGGACTTCTTCACGCCTTCAAAAAGCGTTCCGCGGAAGGCCCCGGCGACCGACGCGTCCATCCGGTCCAGCCAAAAGGCCGTCCATCCCGCGCCCGATTCCAGGTGTACCACGCGCAGCTTGGGGTGGCGCTCCAGCACGCCCCCGGCGATGAGCGCCATGGAGGCCAGCATGTTGCCGATGGTGAAGGAGCAGGCGCTGCGACCCTTGGTGAGGCGCTGCGCCGGGAAATAGTGCCGCGTCCAGGTCTCGGATGCGGTGCCGGAGACTACATGAACGGCCAGCGCCGTATCCAGGTCTTCCAGCTCGCTCCACAGCGGGTCGTAGAGAGGGTCGTACAGGCGGTGCTCCCCCACGGGCTCCGGGTTGATCATGATTGCCTTAAAGCCTAGTTCCTTCACACAGCGGCGCGCTTCCCTTGCCGCCTCCACCGGGTCCCGAAGGTCTATCGCCCCTGCGCCGAGGAGCCGCCTGCCCTTGATCTGCACGATGAAGTCATACAGCCAGTTGTTGTAGGCGCGGCGGTAGGCGGCGGCGGTGGCCGGCGAAAGTTTCAGGACGGTGGTCACGTACAAGTTCACCGTGGGAAACATCATCATGTAGTCAATGCCCGTTCGCGCCAGAACCGTCTCGTAGCAATCGGGCGTAAAGCCTTTGGCGATGTAGTCTCCATAGGACTCCTTCAGGCCAGGGAGCCCGGCGGGCGGCAGGTCCTTGGTGCCGAAGGGCATGAAATATTCGCCTATCTGGACCTTGGTCTGAAAGCCTGGAGGATCGCCGTAGTAGCCCGTGGAGGAGACGGGCATCTCATCCCGGAACTTCGGCTCCAGGTACTTCACCCACATGTCGGACGGCTCCAGCATGTGCGCGTCTACCTCTATGAAGCGATAGCCCTTATACATCGGTCCCTCCTCTGCCTGAATCGGTCCTACCCGTGATGCCCGTGGCTTGCCGGCTGCCCGCCCACGGCCTGCTTGGGCGGCTTGATGCGCGGCCGCACTTCTTTGGCGAAGAGTTCGATGGAGCGCATGATCGCCTTATGCGGTGTGGTGAATGATTGCATGAAGAAGAGCGCCTCGTCTACCCCGGCGTCGGACATGCGCTGGAGGATCTTCAGGCACGTTTCCGGACTGCCGATGCAGGCGCTGCCCAGGCCCACTTTGATCACTTCTTTGATGTCAACACTTTTCACCTGCTCGTACAGTTGGCCGAAGTGCTCATAGTGCCACTGGTAGGAGTGAGGCGCATTGCCGTTGAGCCACGGGGCGTGGAGCGCATGAGAGTGCTCCAGGTAGGTCTTCACGTTGGGGCACTGGATGTTCAGCGCCTCTTCTTCATCCTCGGCGCACATGGCTGTCACCCACAGGGCGAACTTATTGTTCACGAATTTGCCTACCGGCGTCGCGTTCTTGATGTCCCGTCGGTACGCGTCAATGTACTCGCTGGTGACCTGCCCCCCAAAAACTAGACCAGGCGCAAAGTGAAAAAATGCCTGGACGGAAAGGGAGGCAGCGATGCCAAGGAAACGGTTTGCGGCAGAGGAGATCATCAAC
>VGPF01000016.1 GCA_016875535.1 Chloroflexota bacterium | reverse complement strand
ATCCACGATCGCCATGACGGCTCAAGGCCTCCGGCTTTTTCTGATTTGTTTGGCTTAGTGGGCGCCGCCGACCACGCGGGCGAGGGCGCGCGCGCCGAACTCGAGGCCTCGGCGGGGGAGATCGGCGGTGGGAGGCTCCGTCATGGTGAAGCGGACAGTGGCTTCCATGGTGTCATCGGGCAGGACGTCATACCAGAGGTCGAATGCGTCCCCTTCCGGAGTGCGGATCTGTACGTGGGCGCCGCGGTATTCCACCGCAAGGCCGCCGTTGATGCCGGCGTTGTAGGGCATGAGCCGTAGGAAGCGGCTCTGGGCCGTGGGGCCGAGATCGAAGCGGAGGGCGAAGGAGGCCTGGACGGGCTTCTTAAGGGATTGGAGGGTGGCGAAAAGATGGGCGGGAGTGAAGTCCGTCTTGTAAATCTCCACCTGGTCTTCCAGCTCACCTTCGGTCAGGTATTCGACGATGACTTCGCTCTCCTCCGATTCTTCCCGTGAGAGACGGACTTCCGCCCAGCTGTGGAGCTTCTGGTTGTTCTGGGTGTAGTCCTCATGGAAGATGACGCGGTCGTCTTCCTCACCTTCGCGGGAGCCGATGGCGGAGAGCTCGCGGCGCACCTTATCGTTCAGCTCGACGAAGAACTGCAGCTCCAGGCTGGAGCACTGGGTGGTAATAAGGTCGAGCTTAAGGGGGGAGGGCTGCATTGCGCTAGGCCCCGTGGCACTTCTTGAACTTCTTGCCGCTGCCGCAATAGCACGGGTCGTTCCGGCCGAGCTTGCTGGGCGCTGCGCCCAGCTTCTCACGGTTCCCGACGGCTTGGGCCATGGCCTTCTGTTCTTTGCTGGGCTGAAGGATGCGCGTTTGGCGCACTGGAGCCGAGGCGCCACCGGTGGTGCCGGTGCCCTGTGACGGTTCGGGCTGGCGCTGGACGTTGACGTTGAAGATGGTGCGGGCGATATCGTGCTGGATGCGCTGGCTCAGCTCATCGAACATTTCATGACCCTTACGCTTGTAGACCACCAGGGGGTCGCGCTGGCCGATGCCTTCAAGGCCGATGGACTGGCGGGTGTTTTCCATCACCGTGAGGTGTTCAATCCAGTGCTGGTCTATGACGCGGAGCATAACCAGCCGTTCAACGACGCGCATGGTCTCAGGGCCGAGCTCGGCTTCACGCTGGGCGTACAGCTTGTCCACGTAGTCTTCCAGGGCATCCTGGGCCTCTTCACGGCTGAGAGTGCGGAGGGTCTCCTTGTTTAGGCTGTCCGGGAGCGGGAACATCATCTTGAGGGTGGCTAAGAGCTGATCGAGGTTCCAAGACTCCACATCTTCCTTGAGCAGGTTCTCCTTGGCCAACCAATCAATCTCCTTATCCAAGAGGTCTTGGATGTTAGCCTTGAGGTCCGCGCCCTCCAGGATCTTGCGACGCTCGCTGTAGATCACCTCGCGATGCTTGTTCACCACGTCGTCATAGTCAATGAGGTGTTTGCGGATATCGAAGTTGTGGCCTTCCACCTTGGTCTGGGAGTTCTGGATGGCTTTGCTGATAATGCCCATCTGGATGGGCATGTCCTCCGGGACCTTGGCCCACTCCATGATGCGCTTGGCGGCATCCCCGCCGAAGCGGCGCATCAGATCGTCTTCCAAAGAGACGTAGAAGATGGAGGAGCCGGGGTCGCCTTGGCGTCCCGCGCGGCCGCGAAGCTGGTTGTCTATGCGGCGGGCTTCGTGGCGCTCAGTGCCGATGATGGCAAGGCCGCCGAGGGCGATGACCTTATCGTGCTCGTTCTTCCATTCCTGGGGGTCGCGCCCTTCCTTGGAGCCGCCGAGGACTATGTCTGTGCCGCGGCCTGCCATGTTGGTAGCGACGGTGACGGCTCCCTGGCGGCCCGCCTCGGCGACGATGCCGGCTTCGCGCTCATGCTGCTTGGCGTTGAGCACCTGGTGAGGGATGTTCTTCTTATTGAGGAGGGCGCTCAGCCGCTCCGATTTTTCGATGGAGACGGTGCCGATGAGAACAGGCCTACGCGCCTTGTGGTATTCCTCGATCTGCTTCGCGACTGCTTCGAACTTGCCGTTTTCGTTCTTATAAACCAGGTCGTTCTCGTCGGCGCGAATCATGGGCTTGTGGGTGGGGATCGTCGTCACTTCCAGCTTGTAGATCTTGAAGAACTCTTCCGCTTCCGTGGCGGCGGTGCCCGTCATGCCGGCGAGCTTTTTATAGAGGCGGAAGTAGTTCTGGATGGTGATGGTGGCCATGGTCATGGTCTCAGGATTCACCTTCACCCGCTCCTTGGCCTCCACGGCCTGGTGGAGGCCATCCGACCAGCGGCGGCCGGGCATCATGCGCCCGGTGAACTCGTCCACGATGATGACTTCGCCGTCCTTCACCACGTACTCACGGTCGCGCTCATAGAGGACGTGGGCCTTGAGGGCGTTGTCTATGTAGTGCGTGAGGTTGTAGTTGGCCGGGTCGTAAAGGTTCTGGATGCCGAGGCGCTTTTCGATCTTGCTGATGCCCGATTGGGTGAGGGTGACGTTCCGCTCTTTGATGTCTACGGTGTAGTCCTCTTCGACTTTGAGCGTCGGCACGATGTTGGCGAACTGGACATAATACTGCGCCGACTCTGAGGACTGCCCGCTGATGATGAGGGGCGTGCGCGCCTCGTCTATGAGGATGTTGTCCACCTCGTCCACGATGGCGTAGTTCAGGGGACGTTGGACGGCTTGAGTCAGCTCCAGCACCATGTTATCGCGTAGATAGTCGAAGCCGAACTCGCTGTTGGTACCGTAGGTGATATCGGCGGCGTAGGCCTCTTTGCGCGGGACGGGGCGGAGATGCTTCATGGGCTCATCGTCTGAGGGGATGGCGGGATCGTAGACGAAGGCGGTATCGTGCTGGAGGCAGGCGACGGTAAGACCCAGGGCGTGGTAAACGGGGCCCATCCACTGGCAATCGCGCCTGGCCAGGTAATCGTTCACCGTGACTACGTGGACGCCCTTGCCCTCCAGGGCGTTGAGGTAGGCGGGCAGGGTGGCGACGAGAGTTTTACCTTCGCCGGTGCGCATCTCGGCAATCTTGCCATCGTGGAGGACGATGCCGCCGATGAGCTGGACATCGTAGTGGCGCTGGCCCAGGGTGCGCTTGGCGGCTTCGCGAACGGCGGCGAAGGCGTCGATCAGGATATCGTCAAGGCTATCGCCTTCCTTCAGGAGTTCCTTGAACTCGGCGGTTTTGGCCTTGAGCTGGTCGTCGGTAAGGTCCTTGTAATCCTTCTCGGCCTCGTTGGTCTCATCAACCAGGGGTTGGAGTTTTTTTACTTCGCGGGCATTCGCGTCGCCGAAGATTTTGAGCACTGGTGGGTCCTAGCTAAAGGGAGAGTTTGGGATGAGGCGACCATCCACCATTATATAACGGAGGGGGCGGGATTACGGATGAGGGGAGAGGAGGAGCAAGTGTTCTGGAGGGGAAAACAATCCACTGAGAACACTGAACACATTGAACAGAGAGAGAAAGAAGATCTATCCACAGATTACACAGATCAAAAAGATTTGGGGGAGGAAGAGAGGAGAGATAGTCCACGGAGGGAACAAAGAGCACAGAGGTAAGAGAGAGCGAGGGTTAAGGAGAGAGGCGAAGGGCGCGGCGGAGGTTGGCGGTGGTGATGGAGGAGACGTCTGCTACAGAAAGGGATTTGAGTTCGGCGAGCTTTTGGGCGACGAGTTGGACGTGGGCGGGCTCGGTGCGCCGAGCGGGATTTTTCTTGAAGGGTTGGGGGTAGGAGTCGGTCTCGAGGACGATGCGCTCGATGGGGATGGCTTTGACGGCTTCTTGGAGCCCGGGCTCGCGAAGAAGGGGCTTGGCGAGGGAGATGTAGAAGCCAAGGGCGATGGCCTCTTCTGCCTTGTTCGCATCGTAGAGGAAGTAGTGCCAGATGGCGCCGACATCGCCGGCGTGCTCCTGGCGAAGGACGGGGAGGATATCGTGTTCGGCGCCGCGAGCGTGGAAGTCTACGGGCTTTCGAAGCTCCTTGGCGAGGCGGATGTGCTCTCGGAAAGACCGGGTCTGCCAGGAGCGGTCTGGAGAGCCGGGCATGAAATCGAGGCCGGTTTCGCCGATGCAGACGACTTTGGGATGTGAGAGGGCGAGGTCGCGGAGGGTCGCGTAGTCGGTGTCTGTGAAGGGGGATGTGATGTCCGATGGGTGGATGCCGACGCCTGCATAGACGATATCGTTGGCGGCGGCGAGGGCGATGGCCTTGCGGGAGGTCTGGATGGTGGTGCCGACGTTGATGATAATACCGACGCCTGCATCCCGGGCGCGCTGGACCATACCGGCAATTTCATTACCGGTATAGTGATCGAGGTGGGTATGGGAGTCTGAGAGCATGGGAATCATTGTATCGGATGAGGAGGTCGCACCACGCCGTCTGGTTGCGCCAGGAAGAGCACAAATCATAGGCATGGGGACGAGCCATCGGAATGGCAACGAAGAAGGGAAGACAGGGAAGACAGGGAATTCGGAGACCTCTCCCTGGCTCTCTCGTAGCTCGCAGACGAGCACAAGCTATCAGAATGGCTCTCCCGGACGCTTCCCGAGCTGCGGTGGGGAGATGGGAGAGGGTAAGAGCGCAGGGTGCGCCCGTTGGGGAGGGCTGGCCTCTTCGATCTCTTTTTCGGTCTGGGAGCGACGGGCTTCCACGGTGGCCCGGAAGGCTTGGCCGGGAGCATTGGCGTTGCCGCCATCGGGCTGTTGGACTGGGGTGTTGGCAGCACCGCCGCCAGGCTGCCGGCCGGGGGCGAGTGGACGAGCGCCCTGCTGGGGAGTGGCGGTGGGCGGAGCGGTTTGGGCGGCGGCGCGGCCCGCGAGGAGCATGGGAGAGGCGATGAGGGCCGCAGCGGAGAGGGTGAGGGCGGCCCTGTGAGCGGCGGAGCGGAAAGGCATCGGGACCTCCGTTGAGTGGCATAGCCCCCTAGGGAGCAGCCTCACCATCGCATGTCGAGGGAGGGTGTTTGAGAAGTAGCAGTGAGTGAGGGGTGCGATAGGCGTCGACTTGCCTGGAGACGACGCGCGCGATACGCTTGGGGACGCTTTCGCCGACCGCACCAGAATGAGGTGAGCCGTGGAACAGCACCCCATCATCGCTAAGGGACCGCGTGACTTGCGGGCAACGCCGAACATCGCGGATTACGACACGCTGAGGAAATCGTTCTCCTGGGAGCAGATCGAGAAGGAGCTGGACTGGCTGCCCGGAGGCGGATTGAACGTGGCGCACGAGTGCATTGACCGCCACTGCCGGACAGCGAAGAAGGACAAGACGGCGATGATCTGGGTGGGGAAGAACGGGGAGGAGGAGCGGTATACGTTCGCGCAGATGCGCGACCATTCGAACAGGGCGGCGAACGTGTTGATCAGCCTAGGCTTGAAGAAGGGCGACCGGGTCTTTGTCTTTCTGGACCGGCTACCGGAGACGTACTTTGTGCTGTTGGGTGTCCTGAAGGCCGGAGGGATCGTGGGGCCGCTATTCTCCGCATTCGGCCCCGACCCGGTTCGGGACAGGCTGCAGGACAGCGAAGCGACGATTTTGGTGACTTCGCCGGAGCTGCGGAACCGGATCGCGAAGATCCTGCCTGAGTGCACAGCGCTGAAGCACATCGTGATCGTGAACAAGCTGGGGCGCAGCAAGGAGCCGCTGAAGCCGGGCGAACATTCGTACGAGGCGCTGGCGGCGAAGGCGGCTTCGAAGTTCGAGATCGCGCATACGACGCGGGACGACTATTCGATCATGCATTACACCTCGGGAACGACTGGGAAGCCGAAAGGGGCGGCGCACCGGCATAATTCCGTCATCCAGCAATACGCCACCGGCAAATGGTGCCTGGACTTCCATGAGAATGATCTGTACTGGTGCACGGCCGATCCGGGCTGGGTGACGGGGACCTCGTACGGCGTCATCGCGCCGTGGAGCAACGGGGTGACGCAGCTGATCTACGAGGGGGGGTTCAAGGCGACGGCCTGGTACGACCTCATCGAAAAGCACAAGGTGACGGTGTGGTACAGCGCGCCTACGGCCATCCGAATGATGATGAAGATCGGCGAGGAGGCGGCGAAGAGGCGGGACCTTTCCAGCCTGCGGTTCATCTCCAGCGTGGGGGAGCCGCTGAACCCGGAGTGCATCTTCTGGGGGCAGAAGGCGTTCGACCTGCCGTTCCACGATAACTGGTGGCAGACGGAGACGGGAGCCATCATGTGCGCGAACTACGCGAAGTATCCCATCAAGCCAGGCTCCATGGGCCGACCGATCCCCGGGGTGGAGCTTGCGATCATTGACGATGCGGGTAACAGGGTTCCCGCCGGGAGGATCGGCAACCTGGCAGTGAAGCCGGGATGGCCTTCTATGTTTCAGACGTATTGGAAGAACGAGGCGATGTACAAGTCTAAGTTCAAGGACGGCTGGTATATCACGGGCGACCGGGCTAGCATGGACGCCGACGGGTATTACTGGTTCGTTGGGCGGGCGGACGATGTAATCAACACGGCGGGCCACCTGGTGGGGCCGTTCGAGGTGGAGAGCGCGCTGGTAGAGCATCCGGCGGTGGCGGAGGCTGGGGTGATCGGGAAGCCGGACCCGATCGCGATGGAGGTGGTGAAGGCGTTCGTGGCGCTACGAGAGGGATATCAGCCATCGGACAAGCTGCGGAATGAGATTATGAACTTCGCCCGGCAGAAGCTTTCGGCGGGGGTGGCGCCCCGGGAGATCGAGTTCGTGCCGGGTCTGCCAAAGACACGGAGCGGGAAGATCATGCGGCGGCTGCTGAAGGCGCGGGAGCTGGGCCTGCCTGAGGGGGATACGAGCACGCTGGAAGAGGATTAGAGGAGAAGAAGAAAGTTGATCCACAGATGACACAAAGGGCATAGAGGTGGGAGGGGAGGATGGTCCGCAGATATCGCAGAGAACGCAGATGTGAAGAGGAGAGCAGTGGGGAATATCTCCTGAGGATGGAGAGGGCACGGACATGAGGAGAAGGATTGCAGGAACTGAGGAAAGGGGAGTACCCATAAAGGGCGCTCTGGCGCAACATACGATCTGAGGGATTAAGACCCGCATGAACGAGAGGTGTTGGGATGGCAGAGGGTGTGAAGTGGGCAGGAAGAGCATTTATCCAAGGGAAGGGCCAGCAAGGCTCAATCGAACGTTAGTGTGAGAGTTAAGGGGAGAGGCAGACGGACATAGCGCGTTGACTTGATGGCGTCGCGATGCTAGGTTCACCGCAGCAAACCCAGGCACTAAAGAGGGGTATATGACGACGTACCAGCTTATTTCTTCAGACGATCACCTGACGGAGCCGCCCGACGCATGGCAGAGCCGCCTGCCGGCGAAGCTGAAGGAGCGGGGGCCGAGGGTGGTGCGCACGAAGGAGGGGGACGGCTGGGTGTGGGAGGGCAGGCCGTGGACGAGCCTGGGCCTGGGCGTGCAGGCGGGCCGGGAGTTCAAGGACTACCGGCTGAGCGGCGCGACATTTGAGGACATCCGCAAGGGGACGTGGGACCCGGGCGAGCGACTGAAGGATATGGACAAGGACAGCACCTGGGCGACGGTGTTGTACCCGAATACGGGGCTTTCCCTCCCGCTTATCCAGGACCAGGAGCTGCATGAGGCGTGCGTCCGCGCCTATAACGATTTCTGCTCGGACTTCTGCAAAAAGAATCCCTCCCGGCTGATCGGCCTTGGGGTGATGCCGCGAGGCGGGGTGGAGAAGGCGCTGGCGGAGCTGAGGCGCATCGGGAAGCTAGGGATGCGGGGTGCGGTGCTGCAATCGCTGCCGAGTAGCGGCACGTGGCCGACGAAGGAGGATGAACGGTTCTGGGCCGAGGCGCAGGAGATGGGCATTTTGCTGCATGTGCACCTGAAGCTGCAAGGGGTGACGCCGAACTTTTCACCCCAGGACAGCGCGAAGCTGATGAATCCGAACCTGCAGATCGTCCTGCGGGGTTATGCGCTGATCGCGCAGGGATGCCAAGACGCGTTCGCGGGGCTGATCTTCTCCGGGGTGATGGAGCGCTACCCGAAGCTGAAGTGGGTGGCCGTGGAGGGCGGGATCGGCTGGATCCCGTACTACCTGGAGCGGTGGGACGGGGTGTGGGAGCGGCAACGACACTGGGCGAAGCTGCAGCTGCCGATGAAGCCGAGCGCATACTGGCGGCGGCAGGTCTTTGCGACGTTCGAAGAGGACAAGATCGGGATAGAGCTTGCGGTGCGCCATCCCGAGTATGTAGGCGTGGATAACCTGATGTGGGCGTGCGATTACCCGCACGGGGACACGACGTGGCCGAATTCGGTGAAGTCGGTACGGAGTCAGTTCAAGGATGTGCCGAAGGCGGCGCTGCGGAAGATGACGTGGGAGAATGTGTCGAAAGTGTACGACATCGCTGCGCCGAAGGGCTAGCCTACGCCGTTGTACCAGCGATAGACGGGGTGCCCGAGGCCGGGCTGGGCGAGATCCGCGCCGATGGTTTCGCGGAAGTGGAGCTTGAGGTCGTTGAAGGACCAGCCCTGGGGCTGGAAGGCGAAGCGGTACTGGGGCTGCTGCATGAGGGCAAGGGTGTCCCCCGCGAGGAAGATGACCTGTCCTGTCACCCATCTGCTCTCGTCACTCAGGAGATAGGTGACGATGGGCACATTCGATTCGGCAGTCGGCATGTCGAAGACCGGGGGTGACGTGTCCTTGGCATCGAAAGTGTAGCGCCACCTGACGTGCATGGTGGGCTTGTTGTGTGACGGGCGGAGCTGGAAGACTGGGCTGACAGCGTTCACTCGCACGCCGAACTCGGCCAGCTCCAAGGCCCAGGAGCAGGTGGCCGAGACGACGGCCCCCTTCACCGCGGCGTAGGTGGAGCGCCCCGGAATGCCGTGGAGGGCTACGGACGTGACGGTGAGGATGCTGCCGCTTCGCTGCTTGATCATGTGCCGGGCGGCGTGATGGGCTGTGGCGAAGTGGCCGTTGACGTGGGCCTGAGAGGTGACGTCTATAGCGTCTTGGTCCATCTCCCAGAGGGCGCCATGCTTGTAGCGGTGGGCGCAGTTGAGGAGGCCGTCTATGCGGCCATAGGCGGCGACGCAGGCGTCTATGGCTCGGCCTGCGCCTTGCCAAGAGAAGACATCGTCGGTGTTGGCGACGGCGTGGCCGCCAGCGGCGCGGAGCTCGGCGAGGAGGCGATCCAGGGAAGGCTTATCCACATCGTTGATGAGGAGCTTGGCGCCTTCTTGGGCGAGGCCGAGGGCGGAGGCCCTGCCGAGCTTGCCGGCGCCGCCGGTTATGGCGACGACTTTGCCATCGAGAGCGCCCATGAGGAGCCTCCTGGAGTAGAATGGCGCTACCATAGGCCTACCGCTACATGGTGTAAAGAGGGGGTTGTGCAGGGAATCTGTGGGCGACGCGATTTTCCGGCCTTAACTCTCTGCTTCAGGGCGTTTTCCTTCGTGTTTGTTTGAGACTTGATAATACCTATTCCTGGGAGTACTCTCCCACGCACACCTATGGGTTTCAGGGTTTGTTTTGCAATTGTATAGGAGGAGGATTCGATGAAGCTTTCGTTGCATCTCTTCGCCTTAGTGGGTCTCATTGTTTCCGCGATGCTGGTGGTTACGGCATGCGGCGGCGAGGAAGCTGCTGTCGGACGCCGGGTTCCCGAACGGGCTGAATTTCACGTTTAACACGAGCGTGGGCGCCAGCGCGGCGGCGACGTACGAGCGCGAGACGACGGTGATCCTGGAGCAGCTGAAGAAGATCGGCATCAGCGGCACGATCCAAACGCCAGACTACCCGACGTACCTGCAGAACGAGGCGAAGGGACTCTTCCAGCTCCTGCCCCGGTACTTCTGCTCGACGGCGTCCGGCTCGGGCGATCCTGAGTACTCGCTGCTGTACTACGTGAAGGGCGGAACGTGCAACGTGATGGGCTGGTTCGATCAACGGGTAGAGGACCTCTACCAGAGGCAGTTGGGGACGGCGGACATCGCCGCCCGATTGCAGACGGTGCAGGCGATCAACCGGCTGGTGGTGAACGACCTGGCCTGGGTCTTCCCGATCTACACGGAGCTCTTCTTCGGCGGCTTCCGCCCTGAGGTGAAGGGCTACCCCGGCGAGCCTGCGACGATGGCGACGGATGCGCGAAACATCTTCCGCTACGAGCGGGTGTGGCTGGATACAAAGTAAGCTTACGGCAGATGGTTGACTTAGCGAGGCCTCCCGGCGCGCCGGGAGGCCTCGCTTTTTGTGCGGAAGGTGACGAGCTATACCCTTGTCATAACCTACTGGCGTCGTGCACAATGGGACGGTGAAGCACATCCAAATGCTGTCCTGGGCGGCTGTTGCCGTCCTGGTCTTTTCAGCGTGCGCCACCGAAGGGTCGCAACCCGCGGCTGGAGAGCGGTCACCGGAGCCGCCCACGGCCGCCGCGCCTCTGCCAGACGCAACGCTCGCGGCACCATCTCCAACAACAGTCCCTCCAATGGCGACAGTCCCCCCTACTGTTCCACCAACGCCGAGCCCGCAACCCTCGGCTACGCCAGCGCCAACGCCGATACCCGCAACGCCTACAGCGACACTGAGGCCAACGGCGACGCCCTTACCAACGCCGACGCGCTTCCAAGGGCCGCCAACGCCTACGGCCAATCCGTGCTCGGCGACTCCGCTCACGAACGCGCCGGTGCGGCTGGAGCACATCGCCTCTATGAGTCCGATCGCCGATCTTACGCCGCCGGACCATGTCTTCCCGGCGCCGCACATGTATTTCTACACAAAGAACGACGCCACGCCGAACGACATCGAAGCGCCGGTCTATGCACCCGGTAATATCGTCGTCACCTCCATTGCCCTTAGAAACTATGGGGTGCTCAACGACAAGACGAACTATACGGATTACACGCTGTCGTTCGGGGTGTGCGACGGCCTGGAGGGCTATTTCCACCACGTGCGGAGCCTGACGCACCCGGACCTGACACAGGCGCTCCGGGCGCAAGGCTGTACGCCCATGGGTCCAGGCAACGAGAAGTTCTGTAGTTTCCCTGTTCGGGTACCCATCGCCGCGGGGGTGCAGATGGCGACAACGGGAGATCGCGCGGCGGGAGTGAGCGGGTTGGATATGGGCATGCGAGACTACCGGCTGGCGACGGGGCGTTCGGCGTTCGCGAACGCCGAACGCTGGTGCAAGGGCACGGGCCCGCCGGGTATCTTTGAACATTGTTACACGGTCTGTCTGTTCGATTACGTCTCCGCAGTCGAACGGGATCGGTACTTGGGGCTGTTCACGGATTTTTCGCGCTCGATGGTCCGGACCGACCAGCCGCGCTGCGGCGATTTCTACACGGACCGCGCTGGGACGGCCCAGGGTCGCTGGTATTCAGCGGCCAACGCCGAGCAGTTCAGCGAAGCGCCCCACCTGTATATCGGGCCGAGCGCGTTGAGCGGCTCCGTGTATGCCTTCTCCATGGGAACGTCAGTGACGAACGTGCGGGCGCGTCAGTACCTCTTCATTCCACAGGCCTCCGGCCTGGTCAACCGGCGGTTCGATACGATCACCGACGGCCAAGTCTATTGCTATGAGCGCTTTTACGATTATGCGGGCGATGCCCTCGCGAATAGAACCCCCGCTTCGGGCATCACGATCCTGGCGCAGTTGACGAATAATGGGCAGAGGCTGGCGATCTCGGCAGGCCCCGGCGGCGCATGCGGCAGCGGCCCGTGGACGATGGCCAACGCGGCGACGTTCGAGCGGTGATGCCGGCCACGAGAGGCTAGGCAGCTCGGGCCGCTAATCGCTCCCTCTGCTGCGGCTCCCTATGTATAATTGGCCATCTCTTTTCTCACATGTTGGGGCCTGGAGGAACTTTTGGGATGAGCCAATCGCGCCAGGCGGGGAAGCGGATCGAGGCGGGCGACGCGTGGGAGGCCATCGAGCGGTTCTTTGACGAAGGGCTGACGGATGGGCTGCCCATCGTGCCGCCGACAGAGGCTTTGGTCGCGCGTTTCTTGGAGGCAGTCCACCTACCGCCTGACCAGATCGTTGGGCGCATCCCTGAGCGATCCATCGTCCTGACGGCCGAGAAGGTTGCGGCGAATGCGGTGATGGCGGGGTGCAGGCCCGAGTATATGCCGGTCGTCCTCGCCATCGTGGAGGCGATCTGCGAGCCGAAGTTTAACCTGCACGGCTCGTCCGCGAGCACGGGCGGATCGGCGCAGCTGGTTATCGTGAACGGGCCCATCGCTGGAAGGCTGGGCATCAATTCGGGGGTCAACCTCTTCGGCCCCGGCGCGCGGGCGAATGCGACCATCGGCCGGGCGGTGCGGCTGGTCGTGATGAACGTCGTCGGGTCTATTCCAGGCGTTCTGGATAAGAGCACGATGGGCCACCCCGGGAAGTACAGCTACTGCATCGCGGAGGCGGAGGATGTTTCGCCGTGGGCGCCGCTGCACGTGGAGCGAGGTTTGACCAGGGAGGAGAGCGCGGTAACGGTCGTCGCCGCCGAAGGGCCGCACCAGGTTTATGATCACAGCAACAACAGGCCCGAGGGCATCCTCGGCTCGGTGGCTGAGGCGATGGCGGTGTGCAATCGCGGGTATGGGACGTTTGTGGTGGTGCTGTGCCCGGAGCACGCGGGATATATCGCGAAGGCTGGATGGAGCAAGCAGCAGGTGAAGCAGTTCCTGTACGACCAGGCGCAGAGGCCGGTGGCTTTTTATAAGCGCACCGGCAAGACGCCGGGAACGGTGGCGCCGGAGGATGAGGCGAAGCTGACGCATGTGCTGACTTCGCCGGGGGCGGCGATGGTGGTGGTCGGGGGAGGGATGGCGGGCGGGTTCAGCGCGGTGATACCGACGTGGGGGCGCGGCGCAATGAGCGCGGCGCAGACGAAGGCGGTGAAGGGGTAGGGGGAGGAGAGGGGGAGGATTTGATCCACAGATTACACAGATTACACAGATTAAGAAGATTTGGGAGAGGGACAGAGAAGAGAGTTGATCCACTGGGGGCACAGAGAGCACGGATGGTGGAAGAGGTGCAGGGAGCAGGGTTTTTGGGGAGGGAGATTTGTCTGCTCCGGTGCGGCCCCGATGCAACATACGGCCCGAGCGGTCCGGACTCATAGGAATGAGGGTGAGGACACACGCGGTCCGAGAGGCTCGGACTCATAGAAACGAGAGTCATCGGAATGACAGATACTGCAGAGAGCGCAGATGGGGGAGAGGAATCGGGGAGAGGGCATCCACCGGGGGCACAGAGATCGAAGAGGTAGAAGGGGGAGAATAGTCCGCAGATTTTCTGATAGGCGTAGATGAGCGGGATGTGGAGGTTTGGAAGCGTGGAACTTTCTACTAGCGATAATGTTCTGCACATCCGCCTTTCTAGGTGGGAGAAGGTGTGGGCGGTCCACCGGGACCTGCAGGTGCCGGTGGCGAAGATGGAGCGGGCGCATACGGAGAGGCCGGAGACGATATGGCCGGAGATACGGGCGCCGGGGTCGTTCATGCCGGGCGTGATCAAGGCGGGGACGTATCACTTGTGGCAGGAGAGGAAGTGGTCGTTTACAAGGGCGGGGTTGAAGAATGGGCGATACCGGGAGTTCTGGTATGCGACGCGGGGGAACCGGGAACGGTTTTTGGTGGTCGAGCTGACGGAGCACCGGTACCGGAGGATCGTGTTGACGCACCCGGATAATGTGGAGTGGGCGAAGCGGATCAACAGGGCGATCGAAGGAGTGAAGGCGGCATGACGAGACTCATCTTGGTTGACCCGAGGGCTGAACCGTCCGCCCCGCCTGCGGCGCTGGCGAAGCGACCGCTGGCACTGGACGGGAAGCGCATCGGCCTACTGGATAACCATAAGCTGAACGCTGGGGCGCTGTTGGAGGAGATCGCCAGGCTGATGGCGGAGCGGTACGAGGTCACGGAGGTTGTGCGGGCGCAGAAGAGCGACGGCTCGACGCCTGCGCCGCCGCCGCTGTTGGACGATCTGGCGAGGCGGTGTGACCTGGTGATCGCCGCCGTGGGCGACTGAGGGTCGTGTTCGTCGGGCAGTTTGCACGACGGGATAGCGATGGAGCGGCGAGGGATACCGACGGCTGTGGTGTGCACGGAGCCGTTCGTGCCGACGGCGAAGATGATGGCGCGGCTGCAGGGGAAGGCGGACTACCCGTTCGCGGTGATCAAGCACCCCATCGGCAGTCTGACGCCGGGGGAGCTGCGGCAGCGGGCGGAAGAGGCGCTGCCACAGGTGGTGCGGCTCTTGACGCAGGGGCGCTGACAGGCCATCATCGCTGCCATCTCGAGTTATGGGCGGCAACCGCGAGCCAGGGTCGGCTGACCGCCACTCGCCTGACGGCAAAGGAGAGCTTCCATGGGACTTATCACCGGGTTCAATCACGTTGTGCTGGTGACGAACGATATGGACAAGACGGTGCGCTTCTACCGGGACGCCCTTGGGCTGAGGGTGGCGGCGACGGTGACCCGTGCGACGCGCCCGCCTGGGACGCTGACGCGATCGGGAGACGAGTGGAACCGGCTCTATTTCTTTGACGTAGGTAACGGCGATACGCTGGCCTTCGCAGAGTTTCCGGGGAAGGACACAACGGCGGAGAAGTCGTACTTCTTTGGGGCGTGGCCGGGTGAGGGGCGGGCGATCACGCGGCTGCAGAAGATGGAGCATATCGCGCTGAACGTGGAGGGGCTGCGGCAGTTGAAGGCTGTCCAGAAGCGGCTGCGGAGCAAGGGAATCCTCGTTTCTGAGGTCCAGGATCTGAAGGGTTCGCCGTTCGTGAAGTCCATCTATGTGTACGACCCCAACTGGATCCCGCTGGAAGTGGCGACGTTCGATAGGAAGACCCCGGCCTGGCGCAGGCGGAAGAAGAGCGATTGGTTCAATGACCCTTCGCCGGTGCCGGCACTCCGGCCCGCGAAGGCGTCGCGGCGGGTGAACGTAGCGGCGACGGCGGTGAAGGCGAAGACGGCACGGGCGTAAGCTTCCGAATTTTCCAGAGTCGCCGTCCGCCACGTGCTATCCTGGACGGCGATGGACGCGTCACCATCCTCCACGACTGAACTCGAACTGAAGCGCACCGTTGGGCTGTTGGCGGCGGTTGGCTCCGGGACGGGGCTGATCGTCGGCGCGGGCGTCTATGTGCTCATCGGCGAGGTGGCGGGCGTCGCGGGGAATGCGGTGTGGGCCTCGGTGCTTCTGGCCGGGGCGGTGGCGCTCTTCACCGGCCTTTCCTACGCCGAGCTTTCTTCCATGCACCCACGCGCGGCGGCGAGCTTCCTCTACGTACGGGATGCCTTCGGCGGTGGGCCGGCCTATCTCATTGGGACGCTGGCCGTCTTCTCGCAGATCGTTTCCGTCTCGGCGGTAGCCCTGGGCTTCGGCTCTTATATGGACGATGAGTTCGGCTTCTCCATAGTCGGCGGGGCGTTGCTGGTCATCGGCGGATCGGTGCTGATCTCGTATCGGGGCGTTCGAGAGTCCACAGTGCTAGGCAGTCTCCTATCGCTCGTGGAAATCGTGGGGCTCGCCATCGTCATCATCGCGGGGCTAAAGTATCTCGGCGATGAGAACCTGATGCAGCTTTCCGAAGGGACATCGGGGCTGTTCACGGGCGCTTCGCTGATGTTCTTCGCTTTCCTAGGCTTTGAGCAGATCGCAAACTTCGCGCAGGAGATTAAGAACCCAGGGAGGAACGTGCCGAGGGCGATCCTGCTGTCCGGCGGCATCGCGGCCGGGCTCTATGTGCTGGCGGCGATCGCCTCAGTGAGCGTGCTGGGCTGGGAGGCCCTGAGCGCGAGCAAGGGGCCGCTGGCGGAGGTGGCGGAGCGGGCGGCAGGGGGGTGGGCGTCCGATATGCTGGTGGTCATCGCGCTGGTGGCGACGTCCAGCACGGTGCTGATCGCGCTGGCGACGGTGACACGGGCGATCTACGGGATGGCGTCCAGCGGGGCGCTGCCGAAGGCGCTGGCGGCGGTTGGGACGAAGCGGCGCACGCCGTGGGCGGCGACGGCGGCGGTAGCGGCGGTGGCGATGCTGGTGGCCCTAGCGGGGGACATCGGTGTGGTGGCGGAGATGGCGAATTTCACGATCCTGCTGGTGTTTATCGCGGTGAACCTAAGCCTCATCATGCTGAGACGGAAGCAAAAGGCGGCCGAGCGGCCCTTCCGCATCCCGTTCGCGGTGGCGGGGGCGCCGGTCTCGGCGGTCCTGGGGGTCGGCGGCTGTATCTTTCTGATGGCGAACGTCTCGGGGTCGGCGGCACTATACAGTGTCATCGTCATCGCCTGCGGCGGCGCGCTCTATCTTGCGCGTCGGAGAGGGCAAGGGGCGCGGTAGGCTGTGGAGAAGAAAGGCGCGCAAATCGTGGTCTGTACGGGGCTGAACTGCACGTATAACGGCGCTCCCGACCTGCTGAAGGCACTCGAGAAGAAGCTAGGGCTGACGCCGGGCATCCCGCCGCCGGACGGGTGGGCCAGGGTGGAGACGACGCAGTGCACGACGCGCTGCGCCGACGGCCCGAACGTGGATATTGACGGGAGGCCGTACATCTACATGGAGCCGGAGAAGTTGGTGAGCCTGCTGCGCGAGCTGAAGAGGCGCGGGTAGAGCGGCTACGGGCCTGCGGCCCTTCCCTTTTGCGCGCAGTGCTACAATGCGCCCCAAGCGCCGCCTGCAGGGGCGAATCACAAGCGAGGTGCGCTATGACGATGACGAAGGTGAAGTACAACGTTATATCCGCAGACTCCCATATCTATGAGACGCCGGATCTGTGGGAGAAGTACATCGAGCCGGCGTTCAAGCACCGGGCGCCGAAGCTGGTGAAATCGCCTGATGGGACGGAGCGCATCGTGGGCGAGGGATTCGCCGGGTCGCCGGGGATGGCGGCCTCGGCGGGGAAGAAGGCGGAGGATGTGAGGCTGGAGGGGAGCTACGCCACGGCGCGGCAAGGGGCTTTCAACCCGGCGGAGCGGGTGAAGGATATGGCGATGGACGGGGTGGACGCCGAGATCCTCTACCCTACGATCTGCATGACGGCTTTCCGGGCGAAGGACCAGGACTACATGATGGCCTGCCTGCGGGCGTACAACTCGTGGATGGCCGATTTCATGAAGATCGCGCCGGAGAAGCTGATCGGCGTCGGTGTGACGGACCTGGGGAACGTGCAGGCGGCGGTGGAGGAGGTCTACCGCTGTAAGAGGCTGGGCCTGCGGGGGATCATGGTGCCCGCGGCATCGCTGATCAAGGACGGCTTTGGGAACCCGGTCTATGAGCCGTTCTGGAAGGCGGTGGAGGAGACGGACCTGCCGCTGAGCATGCACACCTTCGCGGCGCCGGTGAACTCGGTGGATGTGAACAACTGGATGGTGAGCTATAGCATCTGCACGGTGCAGATCCAGACCTCGATCGCGCAGATGATCTTCTCGGGCGTCTTTGAGCGGCACCCCAACCTGCGGCTGGTCTCCGTTGAGAACGACGTGACGTGGGCACCGAACCTGATGGAGCGGATGGACCACGTCTACAACCGCCACCGCTTCTGGGCGGGGGTGGGCATCAAATCGGGCAAGCTGCCGAGCGCGTTCTTTAAGGAGCATATCTTCATGACGTTCGTGCGGGACACGGCCGTGGCGGCGCTGCGCCACCACATCGGGGTCAAGAACATCTTGTGGTCGTCCGACTACCCGCATGCGGATACGAGCTGGCCGAACTCCAAGAAGTCCATCCAGGACCACTTTGGGGCGATCCCGGCGGACGAGCGCTACCGGATGGTGGCAGGGAACGCCGCGGAGATTTATCGGCTAAGCTAGTCGGATCGCGGTGACGAGAAATACCGCGAATCACATACAGAAGGGGAGTTTGACTGCCTATGGCTTGGGAATACTTGAAGTTTTTCCATATCGTCTTTGTGCTGACGTTCTTTTCCGGGACTATCGTGAGCATGATGACGGGGATAGCGGCGGCAAAGGCGAAGAGCATCGAATCGGTGGCGATCCTCACCGGGATCGCGGCACGAGCGGCGAAGTTCGTGACGATCCCTTCGTTCATCCTGGTGGGCATATTCGGTGTGCTGACGGCGTCAGAGCAGAATCTCGACCTGACGGGCACCGGATGGCTGAACGCGGCCTATGTGGCCAGCATCTTGGGGTTCATCCTGGGCCTAGCGGTGTTGACACGACATGGGGCGAAGGCCGCGAAGCTGGCGGCGAGAGACGCGCAGGCGGGCAAGAAGTCCGAAGGGCTTGAGAAGGAGCTGAACGCGCCGCTGCCGAAGATCGTGGGGCCGCTGCTGCACCTGCTGGTGGCCTACATCATCGTGCTCATGGTGTTCCAGCCGTACGATTAGCCAGAAGCAAGAGCACGTGCCTGATCAGGGCGTCCCGAGCGATCGCGGACGCCTTTTCTTTTAGCCCATGAAGAGCTTGAGCCACTTGGCCTGAAAGGATTTGGCGTTCTTTCCCAGGTAGCCATCAAGGCCCCAGACGCGGCCAGCGGCGAGGACGCCGAGCATGAGGAAGACGAGGATATAGACGATGTAATAATCGAGGAAGAGGTCGTATTCAGGGGGGAACTGGGCGATGTAGAAGAGGAACATCATGGCCGCGCCCATGAGGAGGGCGAAGTGGGTAAAGAGGCCGAGGAGGAGGGCGCCGCCGATGAGGACCTGGCCGTACATGACAAGGGGGTCTATGACGTCCAGCGCCGCCCGGGACTGGCCGAGGCTGACGAACCAGCTCTTCCAAGGTCCGCTGGTGGCGTTGATGAGGAAGCCCTCCGCAGTGAAGCCGTAGCGGAGCTTGTGGTAGCCGGCGTAGAGGAAGACCCAACCCATGGCGAGGCGCAGGGTGAAGGTGAAGAACTGGACGCCCCAAGGGACGCGGAGGGTGACGGCCTCTTTCTTGAGTGGTGGAGCATCTGAGGCCCCATCCTGGCGTTTCGGTGACATACCTGCACCTCAATGGATGAAACAGAGTACTGGGTTCAAGGATACCATCGGCCAAGAGGGGAAAACAAAAAATGGCCTCCCGGACATGTCCGGGAGGCCATTTTGGCGCTATCTGATTGGGACTAGATGGCCTTTTCGCCGCGCTCGCCGGTGCGGACGCGGACGACCTGATCTATGGAGCTGACGAAGATCTTGCCATCGCCGACGGAGCCGGTGCGGGCGTTCTCCAGGACGATGTCAATGATCTTCTCGACATCGGCATCCTTGCAAACGACGCTGAGCTTCACTTTAGGAATCATGTCCACAGTGACGCTGACGCCGCCGCGTCCCTGGTGCACGATGCCCTTCTGCATCCCGCGCCCGGTGACGTTCGTGACGTTCAGTCCAGGGAAACCGGCCTGGGCGAGGGCCTCAGAGACGATAGCCACGCGCTCCGGACGGATGATCGCTTCAATTCTTCTCATTACATTCCTCCAAGATGTTCGAGGCTAGGCGGCATGGTTAGCGGTACGCTTCCTCACCGTGCAGAGCGATGTCCAGACCCTTTTCCTCTTCGTCTTCCTTGACACGCAGGCCCATGGTCTTGTCAAGCACGAAGAGGATAGCAGTCGTGACGCCGAAGCTCCAGGCCCAGGTGACGATGATGCCGACGAGCTGCCAGCCGATCTGGGTTCCCCGATCCATGGTGAGGGTGAAGGCGCCCGCGGTGCCGATGCCGGCAAAGAGGCCCGTGGCGAGAGCGCCCCAGGTGCCGCCGATGGCGTGGACGGAGAAGACGTCCAGGGCGTCATCCACGTTGGTCTTAGAGCGGAACTGGACGGCGAAGTAGCAGAAGGCACCCGCGCCCATGCCGATGAGAATGGCCGGCATGACGCCGACGAAGCCGGCGGCAGGGGTGATGGCGACGAGGCCGGCAACGGCGCCGGAGGCCGCGCCGACGGCGCTGGCCTTTTTGGTGAACCACATGGAGAGGGCGACCCAAGTGACAGTGGCCATGGCGGCCGCAGTGTTGGTGGTGACGAAGGCGAGTGTGGCGCCGCCGCCAGCCGCGAGGGCGCTGCCGGAGTTGAAGCCGAACCAGCCGAACCAGAGGAGACCGGCGCCGAGAACGACGAAGGGGATGTTGTGAGGCTCCATGGGGTCAGCCTTGTGGCGCAGGCGCCGACCGACGAAGAGGGCCGCCGCGAGAGCCGCCAGGCCTGAGTTCATGTGGACGACGGATCCGCCCGCGTAGTCCTTGACGCCCTTATCAAACATCCAGCCGCCGCCCCAGACCCAGTGAGCCATGGGCGTATAGACGATGGTGAGCCAGAGCACCAGGAAGACGATGTAGGTGCTCCACTTGAAGCGCTCAGCGATGGCGCCGGTGATGATGGCGGGGGTGATGATGGCGAACATGGCCTGGAAGATCATGTAGGTCATGTGCGGCATGTTCTGCGGGAAGTAGCCGGCATCGGCGTTGCCGGGCGCGACGGCGGAGACGTCCTGGAGGCCGATGTAGCGGAGATCGCCGATGAAGTTGTTGCCGCCATCGCTGAAGGCGAGGCTGTAGCCCCAGAGGACCCAGACGACGCCGACGACGCCCATCGCGATGAAGCTATGCATCACGGTGCTGAGGACGTTTTTCTTTCGAACCAGACCGCCATAGAAAAAGGCAAGGCCGGGGGTCATCAGCAGCACCAGGGCCGATGAGGCCAGCAGCCAGGCAGTATCGCCAGTGTTGATTTCTGGCATGCACTCCTCCTGTAAAAAGATTCTGCAGACGAGGCTAGTTTCGGCGTGTTACGCGGATGTGTACGAAATGTTACAGGCGTGTTACACGGACTGGAGGCGGACTTTCTCCTGGCGCTCAGGGGTCAGGCAGCGGATGCCGCGACCTTCACGACCAGGGTTGCGTAGGCACCCGGGGGGAGGACGAATTTGGCCTGGATCGAGGTATCTGAAAGGGCCTGAGCGGACATTTCCCTGGGGAAGAGGAGCAGAGGGCGTTCGCCTTTCGCGAGGTAGGCGTTCTGGAGGATGCGGGCCTTCATATCGCCGAGGCAAAAACCTTCTTGGGCAAGGGTCTCTTGGACGATGCGCGCGAGGGTGGGATCGCGGAGACGGGCCTGGTGGTTAGGCAGGGGGGCCAAGAGGCGTCGCAGTGAATCGAGGGGCTCTTTGGGGAGGGTGCGATACAGCGCCAAAGGCTCGCCTGCGATCTCGAGTTTTGCGCCTTCTGGAGGCACGAGGCCCGCTATGCTCTGCAGGTAGCGGGAGGCGATGCGGTTCCAGAGGAAGCTCTGGTAGGCGCTCAAGAGGAGAGGCAGGAGACGCGGCGTGATGAGGTTCACGGCTTTGCGGAAATCGGAGGGGTGGTCTTTGAAGAAGGAGAGGATGCTGCGATGGTTGGAGCGAGGGGCCTGCTCGAACAGGTACTTCCAATCAGGCCAGCGATCCTTGGCGATGCGCTTGAAGGCGCGGAGATCGGGAGGATCGCCGGGGGCAGGCTGGGTGAAGTAGGCGCGAAGGGCGGCTTCGGCATCGCGCTGGAGGATGGCCTTGCCGATGAAGAGCCCGCCGGGGGAGTAGGAGCCGAAGCGCTGCTCATCGAAGTAGTTGGGCAGGCCGTGCTCCGCTATTTCGCGCAGGCGAGCCGCTAGGCGTTCGGCATCGCCCGCCGAGGGCACGCCGATGGTGAGGGTGAAGCGATTGCCGGAGATATCGCGGGGGTTGAGGTGCCGGGACATACGCCCTGCAGCGTGAGCCTCATAGCCCGCGCCGGAGAGGCGCTGCGGCCCGGAGCCGCGCACGGTGCAGAACTGGGTGGCAAGGGCCCCCTTGTCCTTGAGCGTCGGGAAGACGACATCCCGAGGGGAGACGTTGAGCTGTTGGGCGATGCGCTCCTGCACCTCTAAGGTGGTGAGGAGTCGCTTGGTGACGCGATAGACGGCGTATGCGCCTGTTTCTTCGAGCGGACTTGCCAGGAGCTCTTCCACGATGAAGTCTTTAGGCGTTGCCTTGACGGTGTAGCGCATGGTTAGGAATTGTAGCCGAGGCATGTGCGCCGTGATGGAGCGCAGGGAATGGCGATGCATGGCTATAATGCGCGCGCCGTCACCTTCCAGCCAAGGGGTATTTCGTGGAGCCGATGCTCGAAGGCATAAGGGTCGTAGAGCTTGCGCAGTGGGGCTTTGTGCCTTCGTGCGCGGCCATCCTGGCCGATTGGGGCGCGGACGTCATCAAGATCGAGCACCCGCGCACGGGCGACCCGATGCGGAAGATCGGCAGTTTGGGGGTCGGCCTGCCTGAACTTGATGGCTTCAACTACATGTTCGAGCAGTTGAACCGGGGGAAACGCAGCATCGGTCTTGACGTAAGCAGGCCGAGCGGGCGCGAGGTCTTTTTCGACCTGCTCAAGAAGTCGGACGTTCTGGTCACGAGCTTTCTTGAACCGGCTCGCGAGCGGCTAGGGGGCACCTACGACGATGTGGCGAAGGTGAACCCACGGCTTATCTATGCCAGAGGCCACGGCCAAGGCCAGCGCGGGCCGGATGCCGACCAGCCAGGCTTTGACGTGGTCTCCTACTGGTCGCGAGGGGGCATAGGCCACCTGGTTTCCACGAAGGATGGGCGCTTCATCAAGCCGTGGGGTGGCTCCGGCGATCTGCCCGGGGGCATGTTTCTGGCGGGAGGGATCGCCGCGGCGCTCTTCCGCCGAAGCGTAACGGGGAGGGGAGGGCTTGTGGATATGTCGCTCCTTGGGGCGGCCATTTGGTCGTCGGGGGTGGACATCGTGCCTGCGGCGCTGGCGGGGCAGGATATGCCGAAGCACGGCGATGAGCCCCGAGGGAATGCGCTCATTGGCCACTATATGACGAAGGACGGGCGGTATATCTACCTGAACATGATGGAGTCCGACCGCTACTGGCCGAGCTTCTGTAAGGCGATGCGGCGGGAGGAGCTTGCGCAGGATCGGCAGTACGCCACGGCCCAGGCGCGCGGTCGGCACTGCCTGGAGCTGTGGGAGATCATCAAGGCGGAGTTCAAGAAGGCGACGCTGGCCGAGTGGTCGGAGCGCCTACGAGCTAGCGGCTGTGTTTGGGGCCCGGTGCAGACGCCGCTGGAGGCCTCCCGCGATGTGCAGGTAATCAAGAACAGCTACATGGTGGAGCATCCCACCCAGGCGAAGGTGAAGCTGGCCTCCACCCCCGTGCAGTTCAACGATGGCAAGGTGACCTTTCGCAGGGGCGCGCCGTTGCTGGGGGAGCATACCGAGGCTATCCTTGGCGGGCTTGGCTATGACGGGGAGACGATACGGAAGCTGAAGTTCGAAGGCATCGTGGCCTAGGGCGAGGTGAAGGCATGACAATGGTCGGCATAATCGGTTGCGGGCAGATGGGCGGCGGCATGTGGCGCAACTTCAAAGGCAAGGGGCAAACGGCCATCGTCTACGACGTGAGGGAGGAGGCGACGAAGCCGCTGGCGGCCCTGGGCGCGCCGGTGGCGAAGAGCGCGAAGGAGCTGGCCTCCAAGGCGAACGTCATCGTAACCTCGCTGCCTACCTCCCACGATGTGGAGCGGGCGATGTTCGGGAGGGACGGCGTCGTGGAGGGGGCGAAGGCGGGAACGACGGTGATAGACACGACAAGCGGCCATCCGCTGGTGACAAGGAGCATCGCCGAGCGGCTGCGGGAGAAGGGTCTGCGAATGATTGACTGCGGCGTGAGCGGCGGCCCCCAAGGGGCGAACGCCGGGACGCTGCGCATCATGCTGGGGGGCGAGAGCGCGGCCATCGAAGAGCATATGGCCACGATCAAGCTCTTGGGGAGCGAGATCCACCACTGCGGCGCTGTGGGCGCGGGCCACGCGATGAAGACGCTCCTGAACCTGCGGAACCAGGTGGTGAACACGGTAACGGCTGAGGTGCTGCTCATCGGCGCGAAGTTCGGGCTGGACCCGAAGCTGGTGGGCCAGGTGGTGGGCGCGAGCGGCGTCTTCAACAGCTACATCATGAACCCGCAGGGTCGGAAGGCCATCGGCTTCGGCATCGGCCTGGCGAGCAAGGACTACGATGTGGCGATGAGCCTGGCGAACGACCTGGGGGTGACGGCGCTCCTTTCTTCGACGGGCCAGCAGATCTTTCGCGCGGTGAAGCACGACCAGGGGGCCGATGCGGATGTGTTCAGCTTTGTGAACACGCTGGAGGACTGGGCGCATTTCAACCTGCCGGGGCGCAACGAAACGGCGAAGTAATCACGATACAGGAGGCGAAGGATGTCTCAAGAGATGATGATGGAAGAGCGGTATCAAAAGGGCATCGGCGTTGTGCAGACGCTGTGGAAGGGGAGCAAGGGGATGCAGGCATCTCCCGGCGACCCGGCGAATGCCCATGACCTGACGCGCCTGGTGACAGAGCATTGCTTCTCCGATTCGTGGTCGCGGCCGGGGTTGCCGCTGAAGACGAAGAGCCTGCTGACCATCGCCATCCTGACGACGCTGGGGAACCCGGAGGAGCTGAAGGGGCACATCCGCGGCGCGCTGAATATCGGCATTACGAAGGAAGAGATCGTGGAGCTGTTGATCCACACGCTGGCCTACACGGGCGCGCCGAGGACGGTGACGGCCTTCCGCGTGGCGAAGGAAGTCTTTAACGACGTGAAGTAGCCGGGCCACCGGGAGCCGACGGCTGGGAGGAGCGCCATGAAGAGCGGGTTCAAAATCATAGATAGCGATATGCATATCTTTGAGCCGGCCGACCTGTGGCAGAGGTACATCGCGCCGGAGTTCAAGCATGCCGCGCCGGTGGGACTGGCCGAGTTCAGGCGAGATATGCGTGTGCGGGTGAAATCACGGGTGATGCTGCGATCGGGGCGGGTGCGCCCGCAGCCGAAGCCGGAGCGGCGCTACGGGTGGCGGAAGCACCAGGATGAGGCATATGCCTCATCAGAGGCGAGGCACTGGGACCCCACATCACAGAAAGAGGCGATGGACAAGGAGGGCCTGGACCTGGCGATCCTCTTCCCGACGAGGGGGCTCTTTGTGCTTGGCGTGGATACGCCGGAGCACGAGGGGATAGACGGCATCGAGCCGGACTTTGCGGCGGCGATCGCGAGGGCGTACAACGACTGGATGAGGGACTTTGTGCAGGAGTACCCGGAACGCTTCATCGGCGCGGGGCTTCTTGCGCCGCACAATGTGGAGGCCTCCGTGAAGGAGGCGCGGCGGTGCGTGAAGGAGCTGGGGTTCAAATCGCTCTTCCTTGCGCCGGGGACGGTGAACCGGCGGCCGTGGCACCACCCTGGCTACGACCCGCTGTGGGAGGAGATCCAACGGCTCAATGTGCCCATCAGTTTCCACGGCGGCGGGCAGACGTACCTGACGCCGGATTTCTCCCTGGGCATCTTCGATAAGCTGATGCTGTGGCACACCTTTTCCCAGCCGCTGGGCATCATGACGGTGGCGGTGAGCCTGTGCGGCGGGGGCGTGCTGGAACGCTTTCCGAAGCTGCGCGTGGGGTTGCTTGAGGGCAACTGCTCCTGGGCGACATGGCTGCTCTACCGCCTGGACGAGCACTATGAGTGGACGGGCGCCCATGAAGCGCCTGAGCTGAAGATGAAGCCCTCCGAATATTTCCTGCGGAACTGCTACATCTCCGTGGAGGCGGACGAGGCCCCGGCGAAGTATTACATCCAGCAGTTCGGCGACGATAATCTCGTCTTTTCCACGGACTACCCGCATGGCGATTCCAAGTACCCGAAGGCGGTGGAGAGCTTCCTGGGCCTGCCGTTTCCCGAAAAGTCCAAGCGCAAGATTTTGTGGGACAACTGCTGCAAGCTCTACGGCCTGCCGGTGCATGCGCCTGCCCCTGGAGCGAAGCGGGCGAAGGCGAAGAAGTAGCGTAAAGCCATGCGCGGAGAGGACAGGGTCATCTCCGCATGACGCTTGAAGTCTTCATCATCCTGCTGGTGCGCGTTGCCGGGGCGCTACCGGTGCTGCGGTGGCCTGTTGCCGGGGCGATCATCGCCATCGTTGTTGACCTCGGCGACCTGTACCTTCGCCAGGCGCTCGATCTTGGGGGCGTGCCGGACTACCAGGCCCTGGATAAGTACGCCGACCTGGCGTACTTGGGGACGTTCTTCATCATGGCCATGAGGTGGCCTTCCACGCCGAAGCGGGTCGCCGTTGGATTGCTGGCGATCCGGATGGTGGGGTTCATCGCCTATGAAGCGACGGGCGAGCGGGCGATCCTTCTCTTTTTCCCGAACGTCTTTGAGTTCTGGTTCCTCTTTGCGGCAATCATCCTAACGCGGAAGCCATCCTTCCGATTCACGGCCCGCAATGTTGCGCTTGCCCTTGCGCCGCTGGTCGCGCTGAAGGAGTTTCAGGAGTACGCGCTCCACTGGGGTAAGTGGCTGGACGAAGTGACGGCATTCGACGCGGCTCGCAACGTGTGGAAGTGGCTCACGGCGCCCTTCCGGTAGCTTTAGGACCGCTTTTTGGCCAGGCGTTTGCTTGGCACAGCGTATTTCGGCTTGCCGAGGAGGAGCAGGAAGGGTGCCGAGGCGATGATGAGCAGCCCGATGGCGACCATGGCGAAGGTGTAATCGCCCCGCCAGTCAAAGACGGCCCCGAGGATGAGGGGGCCGAAGATGGCGCCGATGATGAAGGGGACTTCGAAGATGCCCATGATGCTGGCGAAGGCCTTTGTGCCGAAATAGTCGGCGCCGATGATGCTGCGCAGGGGCGTGATGACGCCGTGGCCGATGCCCAAGAAGAGGATGGCCAGGGCGACGGCCCAGAGATGGCTCGGGAAGCCGAAGAGGAGGAAGCCGAGCCCTGCGGAGACGACGGCTGCGACGGCGAGGAGCTGCCCGGGCAGCCTATCGCCGAAGAGAGTGAAGGGGATGCGCCCGACGAGATATGAGGTGGCGAGGACGGAGACGACAGTGGCCGCTCCGCCTTCGCTCAAGCCTTCGTTCCGCAGATGCTGGACCTGGTGGACGATCGCGCCGTTGAGGGCCATGCCTTCTATGGAGAGGGCAATGGAGAGGATCCAAAAGGCGCGGCTGCGAAGGGCCTCCCGAACGGTCATGCCGACGGCCGCGGCCCCTGCACTCCCCTCCTCGTCCGAACCAGGGACGTCACCATCCGGGAGCAGGCCCTTTTGCTGGGGCGTGTTGTAGAGGAGGAGGCTGAGGGGGATGCCGATGGCGCCGGTAGAGATGCCGAAGGCGAGGATGGCATCGCGCCAGCCCCAGGCGGAGTAGACGGCGCCGACGATGGGGACAAAGAGGCCACCGATGGGCGGGCCGATCATCAGCAGGCCAAGAGCCCTGCTGCGGTTGCGCTTGAACCAGCGAACGACGAGGGTGGACATGGGGACGTTGAAGGCGAGGGACATGCCGAGGGCGACTACGAGGGCTGTGAGATAGAACTGCCAGAGGTTCTGAATGCGGCTCATGAGGATGAGGCCTGCGGATGTGACGGTGATGCCGGAGGTAATCATCTTCCGGGGACCGAGGCGGTCTACCAGCATCCCGGTGATGGGCGAGATGAAGGCGCCCTGGATGCGCTGGAAGGCGAAGGCGGCCGATGTGGCGGTGGCGGACCAGCCGAAGGTGTTGCGCATACCGACGAACGAAAAGGAATAGCCGTAGATGACGGCTGTGGAGAGGTACATGGTCAGGAAGGATGTGATGCCGACGATGTACCAGCCGTAGAAGGGCCTTTGCCAGAAGCGGACCTGCGATGTGGAGCGGTTCAGCAAGGTGGTTCAGCGCAGCGGGAGCTAGGCCTTAGCCCTGACCTCTATGCCTGCGAGGCGCTCCAGGGGTTGGACCAGGGCGGCCATGTCCTTTAGCCCCAAGCCTTGAAGCGAAGCCTCCGTGAAGGCCTGCCGCGCCTGGCCGCCCATGAGGATGCGGGTGCCGGATTCATCGGCCACCTCGGCGATGAGGCGCAGGTCCTTGAGGATGAGGTCAACCGGGGTGCCGGGCTCGAACTTGCGCTCCAGGGTCAGCGGGCCGTTGCGATTGAGCATGGCGCTGGCGGCGAAGGCGGTGCCCAGGACCTCTAGGGCGATCTTCGGATCGCCGCCGGCCTTGGTGACGAAGGCGAGGGCCTCAGCGGCGGCGGCGGTGTGGATGGCGACGAGGAGCTGGTTGGCCAGCTTGATGATCGCGCCGCTGGAGGGCGGACCGCAGAGCCGAATGGCCTTGCCCATGGCCTGGAATACGGGCATGGCGCGATCGAAATCGGCCTTCTCGCCGCCGACCATGATGGTGAGGGCAGCGTTGGTTGCGCCCAGAGGCCCGCCGCTGACGGGGGCATCCAGAAAGGCGACGCCCTTCTTTTTGGCGGCGGCGTGGATAGCGAGGCTGGTCTTTGGGCCGACGGTGCTGTGGTCTATAAGAAGCCGGCCTGGGCGCGCCGCTTCGATAAGGCCGTCCTTGCCGAAATAGACCTCTTCCACAGAGGCCACGTTTGGGAGGCAGGTCATGACGACCTCGGATCGAGCCGAAACCTCTTGCGGAGAGTGAGCGGCCTTGGCGCCGGACCTCTCGAGCTCGGCGACGGCAGCACGGCTGCGATTGTGGACGGTGAGGGGGAAGCCCGCTTTGAGGAGATTGTGGGACATGGGGCGGCCCATCTTCCCTAGGCCGATGAAGCCGAGTGCGAGCATGACGAGTCCTCCAGGGGGAAGTGCGCTCAGTATAGCGCAGCGCATTCGGCGAAGGGGGAGGGGCACTGGAATGCGCGGGAACAGGCTATAGTGGTAGGCGAAAGGATATGCCGTGCATAGACGTTGGTTCCTGTTAGGCGGCGGAATCTTCGTCGCGCTCATTGCGGCGGCGGTCATCGTGGGGCTGGCGATGGACCCGAAGGAGGCGAGCTACGACCCGGCTTCGCCGGAGGGGGCGGTACAGGGCTACCTGCGCGCCCTGCGGGATGAGGAGTTTGAGCGAGCGAAGCAGTATGTTGACCCTGCGGCGCTGGAGCGGTGTAGAGCAGGGGATGTCTGGAACCGCTATCAGGTGGAGGAGTTGGAGGAGTCCACCGTGACCCTTCGGAAGGCGACGATCTCCGGGGAGACGGCTCTGGTCACCGTTGAGATGAAGCGCGATAACGACGGTGTCTTTGATTCGGGCTATAGCTACAGGACGGACTTTCGCCTCACCCGGCGTGATGGGCGCTGGATCCTTGGCGGCTCATCGCCGAATACGCTGCCGTGGCCGTTCTTCCTCTGCCCCGAAACACCGCCGCGCCTTCCATCGCCATGAGCGCAGCGTTGTTCGATATTCGGCCTTCGCGGGGGACCTATGCCTGAATGGGCCTGGATCATCCTCTCAGTCGTCGCCTTTCTTGCCGTCGTCTCGGGGCTGATCATCCTCGGGATCGCGCTTATCGTCCGAGCGGCGCGGCGGTCCCGTGGCGAGGGCGATGGGCGCGGCCTACGCGGCTTCACGCCGTTCCGGCTCTATGCCTATGTGATTTCGTTCGGGGGGTTGATGGCTGGGGCGACGGGGCTTGTCTTTCTCCTCCAGCGATTCTTTGAGGCGATCGCGCCTTCCGACACTATCCTGGCCAAGACATCTGAGACGCGGGTGGCTGTTGGGCTGGCGATGCTGGCGATTGGCGGGCTTGTCTGGGCGGTCCATTGGGGCTTCATCCAACGCGCTCTGGCGACGCAGGGCGAGGCGGAGCGCGCATCGCCGGAGCGGCGCATCTATCTGCGTCTCACTGCCTTCGTTGCCACGGTGGTGCTGTTTATCGCCCTGGTCCGGCTCCTGCGCTGGGCCGCGACGGCAGACGAGTTCAGCGGCTATCCCTTCGCCGCGACGCTGGTGTGGGGCATCGTCTGGGGCGCGCATCAACGGCTCGCCGATAGGGAGATGGCGAAGGGCGCGCCGCAGGATGGCCTATGGCAGCTGGGGACGTATGTGACGGCGCTCTATGCCCTTGGCGTAGGCGTGGCCGGACTCTCCGGCATCCTGGCGGAGGTCTTCCATGAGGCTCGCGAATCACTGCTCTCGTCCTCATCGGTTATCGTGAACTCGCGGTTCGATAGCGAGTCGGTCCAATCAAGCATCGGGCTGTTGAGCGCGGGGGCGGCGGTGTGGGGCTACCACTGGCTGGTCCGCGCCAAGGAAGAGCGGGCGACGACGGGCCGAGCGGCGGCGAGCATCATCGCGGGCATCGGTTCCAGCATCACGCTCGTGGTCGCGGCGGGGATTCTCCTCTTCGGCTTTGCCTGGTGGTTCCTTGCGCCGCCGGGGGAGTTGATCGCCGGTTCGCACTATCGCTTCCTTTCGATGGTGCTTGCCGCCGGGATCCCAGCGGGCCTGGTGGCAGGCTACTTCCATCTGGACTTCTATGGCGGCCCTGGGAAGATCGGGAACCGGGCGGCGGATGCGCGCAACCTGATGCTGGCCGTGGTGAGCATCATGGGACTGGGGGCGCTGGCCACGGCTGTGGTCTTCTTTGTTGGGGCGATCTGCGGAGGGCTTTCGCAGCCGGCGCGCGGGCTGATTGTGAACGACGACTGGTGGCGGAGGAGCATCGCCATCGGCATTTCGACGGCGGTACTGGGCGCGCCTTTGTGGACCGGGGCCTGGACGAAGTGGCGGGGCCTGGGCGAACGCCTCAATCGGGATTTTCTGCGGGGCTATCTCTACATCGTCATCGGCATTTCCATGCTGGCGGTTATCGGCTCCGGGGCGCACGCGCTCTATAACCTGTTGCGGGATGCCACGGACGATACCTTCCGCGGAAGCTGGCTCCGGGAGGCTCGGTGGAGCCTTGGCGTGCTGATCATCGCCGGGGCGGGCGCGCTCTACCACTGGCGCGTGACCAAGGAGCCGGGGCTGGCCGTGAAGGCGGCGCCGGAGGCGAAGGAGGCCATCGCCGGGCCAGCGCAGGTGCGGCTGACGGCGCTGGGTGTGCCGGAGGAGACTGCGGCGATGGTGCAAGCCAGCCTTGGCGATGGGGCGCGGGTGGCGGAGCGAACGGCCACCGGGAGAGAGCTGGGGCGACTGCCGCTGACGGCCCTGAGCGCCCTGCCGGACGTTCTTAGGCTCTACGCGGGGAGGCGGCTGGTGCTTGTCATCGCCAAGGACGAAGTGCGGCTCTACGAAGCGTAGGCTTCACCCCCAGGCCTTCCGCGGCGGTTTCCCACGCCCCCTTGACATCCCTAGGGATGCTGTGAGAACATCCGTGCTATTCTTTGGCGAGGTGGAGCGCCAATGGGACGAGTCATCTTTCACATTGACCTGGATGCCTTTTTTGTCAGCGTGGAGCGGGTGCTGGACCCATCGTTGAAAGGGAAGCCGGTAGTCGTGGGCGGGGACCCGCGGGGCCGGGGGGTCGTCTCCTGCGCCTCATATGAGGCGCGGCCCTACGGCCTCCACGCCGGAATGCCGCTAGGCGAGGCGAAGCGCCTCTGCCCGCAGGCCATCTTTATCTCGGGGCGCTTCGAGCACTACGAGCGGGCTTCGGCCCATTTCATGCGCATCCTGGGCGAATACGCGCCGCACATGGAATCGGGCGGGCTGGATGAGGCCTACGCCGATATGACGGGGACGGAGCTGCTGAACGGCGAGCCGTTCGTCGTCGCAGAGCTGATACGGCGCCGGGTGCGGGAGGAGATCGGCATCACGGCATCGGTGGGCATCTCCAGCAACAAGGTCGTCTCCAAGGTCGCCTCAGATCACTGCAAGCCGGACGGCCTGCTGGAGATCGCGCCGGGGGATGAGCGGAAGTTCCTGGCGCCGCTGCCTGTGCGCAAGCTGTGGGGCGTGGGCGAAAAGGTCAGCGCGGCGCTGGAGGGCGAGCTGAACATCCGCACCATCGGCCAGCTGGCGGAGGCATCGCCGGCCGTGATCCATAGGCGCTTCGGCGCGTGGGGCGACCTGCTGCACCTGTGGGCAAATGGGATAGACGATAGCCCGGTGAGCCAGCGGGAGCGACAGAAATCGCATAGCCGGGAGACGACGTTCGCGAAGGACATCGAGGACGTGCAGCTGCTGCGGGCGACGATGCGCTACCTGGGCGAGCGCGTGGGGGCCACCATGCGGAGCGAGGGCCAGCGCGGCAGGCGCGTGGTCCTCAAGCTTCGCTACGCCAACTTCGATACCATCGTGCGGCACAGGACGCTGCGGAGCTGGACCAACGCGGACGCCGAGATCTTCGCCGCAGGGGAGGCGCTGCTCAAGAAGGCGCTGCAGGAGCGCGGCGGGCCGGTGCGGCTCATCGGTATCGGCGTGAGCGAATTGCAGGAGGCGACGGCGCAGATGCCGCTCTTTGAAGAGGCGATGCCGCGCAACGAGCGGCTGGCGAAGGCGCTGGACGCGGTGCGGGACAAGCACGGCTTCACTGTCATCGAGACGGGGCTGGCGCGGGAGCTGAAGGCCCTGTACAAGGAAGAGAAGGGCGACTATGCGCTGGCGCCGGGGCCCTTCTCTGTAAGCCACCGCGCTGGGCGGGCGAAGGCCGGGGAAGAGGCGAAGAAGAGTCGCGGGGGCTATGTGCTGGCGACGCCTGCGCTCTCAAGATAAAGAACCAGGAAGCGGGAAGAAAGAACGGAGGGTGAAGGGGTCGCGAGGTCGCGACATAATACGTCGGGGGACGCCTGGGGCGGGGGTGTGATGCGTGCGCTATAATGGATTTCCTGATTCGGAACAGGAGAGGCGCACCTTATGCCCCTTGCCACAATCGAAGAGGCGGTTCGGGACCTCCGCGCAGGCAAGTTCCTTATCCTGGTGGACGACGAAGACCGGGAGAACGAGGGCGACCTGGCTATCGCGGCCGAGATGGTGACACCGGAGGCCATCGCCTTCATGGCCAAGCACGCCCGGGGCCTGATCTGCATCCCCATGACGCGCCAGCGCCTGGATGATCTGCAGATCCCCATGATGGTGCACGACCAGGACAACTCGTCCCAGTTCGGCACGGCCTTCACCGTCTCCGTGGAGGCGCGCCGGGGGGTGACCACCGGCATCTCCGCCTACGACCGCTGCGCCACCATCAAGACGCTCGTTGACCCGGGCACCAAGCCCCATGACATCTCGCGTCCGGGCCATATGTTCCCCCTGCGCGCCCGGGACGGCGGCGTCCTTGTCCGCGCCGGGCAGACGGAAGGCATCGTTGACCTCTGCAAGCTCGCCGGGCTCATGCCCGCGGGCGTCATCTGCGAAATCATGGGCGACGACGGGCGCATGCACCGGATGCCGGAGCTGGAGAAGTTCTCCAGGGAACACGGCATCAAGGTCGTGAGCATCGCGCAGATCATCGAGTACCGGCGCAAGCACGAGAAGCTGATCGAGCGGGTGGCGGAGACGAACCTGCCCTCCAAGTACGGGAAGTTCAAGGCCTACGCCTACCGGAGTGTGGTGGACGGCGGCCAGCATGTGGCCCTGGCGCTGGGCGATGTGGCGGACGGCTCGCCCATCCTTGTGCGCGTCCACAGCGAATGCCTCACAGGAGACGTCTTCGGCAGCATGCGCTGCGATTGCGGCGATCAGCTGCAGATGGCCCTGCGGGCCATCCAGCAAGAGGGCAAGGGCATCCTGATCTATATCAAGCAAGAGGGCAGGGGCATCGGCCTGCACAATAAGCTGAAGGCCTACGCCCTGCAGGACGGCGGACTGGACACCGTGGACGCGAACCTGGCGCTGGGCTTTCCCGCCGACCTGCGGGATTACGGCATCGGCGCGCAGATCCTGGTGGACCTGGGCGTGAAGGATATGAAGCTGATGACGAACAACCCGCGCAAGATCGTGGGCCTTGAGGGCTACGGCCTGCGCGTGGTGGATCGCATGCCCATCGTGGCACCGCCGACGCCGGAGAACATCCGCTACCTTGAGGCGAAGCGCGATAAGCTGGGCCACATCATGCCGGGCGTCTCGCCGCTGGCTGAATGGAACGTCGAGAAGGAATGAGCCGCGAGGGACGCCCGCAAGGGGAGCGCGCCGCCGGGAAGGGCCCGGGCCGCGAGTTCACCGGGTCGCGGAGCGGCAAGGGCCGCCGCATCGGCATCATCGTCTCGCGCTTCAACGAAAACGTCACCTCGCGCCTGCTGGCCGGGGCCAAACAAGGGCTCCTTGACCACGGCGTGGCCGCCGACCATATAGACATCGCCTGGGTGCCGGGGGCCTTCGAGATTCCCTACGCCGCCATGCGCATGGCCGATACGGACAAGTACGACGGCCTTATCTGCCTAGGCGCGGTCATCAAAGGCGAGACGGACCACCACCACTACGTCTCCGATGGCGCCATCCGCGGGGTAGGGAGCGTCTCCGTGGACGACGACATTCCCATCGGGATGGGGATCCTGACGACGGAGAACCTGGACCAGGCGCTGGCGCGGTCAGGCCAAGGGAAAGAGAACAAGGGCTATGAGGCGGCGATGACGGTGCTGGAGATGGTGAGCCTGGCCGAGCAGTTCGACGAGGCAGGCGAGGACTAGCGCCTCTCCCCAGTCAACCAGAGTGTGGGGACGATGAAGAGCAGGCCGGGCGGGAAGAGGAACCAGCCGGTGGTCTTGGCGGTGAAGGCGCTCAGCATCAGCAGGAGAAAGGCTACCACGCCCGTCGCCCACTTTCCGGCCTGATTGCCGCGTGCGATCAGGAGGAGGCCCGCCAGGCCGATGAGGCCGAGGGCGCAGGTTGCGCCCAGGACGGCGATGGCCTCGCCGAACTTCCCTGCATCCATCGCGTTCGTGCTCTCCCTCGCGCCTGCGCCTTCGTAGATAGGCAGGAAGAGGAAGAGGGGGGCGAGGACCGCCCAGAGTGCAGCGAGGTATCCGGCGAGTTTGACGGGGCGCACCAAGGTTTAGTCGTCGTCGCCGTCGCGGTCGGGGGCTGCGGGAGCCTGGGTAGCCTGGGCCATGAGGCCCAGCGGGAGCGCGGCGCGCGCGTCCGACTTCTTCTGCTTTTTCGGCGGCAGGTCAATCACGGCCTGGCGCAGGGTCTCCAGCTTCTTGGCGTCCATGGGGGAGGCGAACTCGGCGATGAGGCCGCTGATGCCGGCATCGCGAAGGGCCGCGAGAGTGGCCGCCGGGAGGGCGAGGGTCACGGAGGCGAGGAGGGGTTTGCGCGTGGCGGAGGCGACGCGGTGGAAGGCGGAGAGGCCTTCTAGGGTGAGGGGCTTGAGCTGGTTGCGGGCGTCCATGGCGATGGCATCCACGGGGATGCCATCCAGGGCCTGAAGGAGATCAAGGTTGGGTGGCTGAGGGAGCCAGAGGACCTTGTCTACCTGGTCGCCGAGGTTGGCATCCTCGATAGTCGTGCCTTTGCCAAGGAGGGCGAAGTCCCAGGAAGAGGCGTCGGAGGCTTGGCCTTCGCTGATATCGCCACCGCAAGGGATGCCTTCGCCCGCGCCGAGGGATTGCGCCAGCGGCGTCTTGCTCTTGGCGGCCGCCTGCTTCATCACGACGATGGCATCGGCGCCGGCCTGGAGGGCGGCTTTGGCCGTCTCCTTATCGGCCCTATCCAGGGCCACGATGAGGGCGAGGGAGGGTTGCTTTTGGGTGGCGGCAGGGGCGAAGCCCATGCGGGGGGCCGAGGCCTTGCCGATGCGGCTGAGCTTGTCCAGGAGTTTGCCCATGGAGACTTCCTTTGTGAGGGGTCACTCCATGATGCTGTCCGGCCTGGAGAGGTGTCAAGGCAAAGAGGGAGATGATTCATCCACAGAACTTCACGGATGAGCACAGATTTGGATGGAGATGGTCAGTTGTCCGGAGCTGCAGACGGGACATGGGTAGAAGGTGAGGGGAAAAGGGACGCCCCAGGGAGCAGGCCCCAGGGCGTCGCGCAAAGCTATTCGATTTATCGCCGATCGGGCCTTGTTTATCCCGGACATACGGCCGGAGTGGGAATTGTCCCCTCGTGTGCAAGAGCCGCGACTCGGCTTCCGCTCCCGCCAGTCCCAGATCGCTTAGTCATTCTCGCTCGGGGCTGGCGGCGTGCTTAAGGGAAGTGCCAGAAACATAGAGTTGCTAACTTCACGCTCATCGCCGTTAGCCCTCCTTCCTCTAAGCTTGCCCCTATCAAATCACTGGGGTTGTCCCTGGTCAATAGTATTTCTGCATCATTTTGTTTTGGGAAATTTTTCGCAATGCGCCCTGACGGAATTCGCAGCGGTGCATAGGCACGTTGCTCGGCTCTATTCGACGCGATTCTTCTTGACTGCCAACCGGCGCGTCCTCAGACTGGATGCGACATACGAGGCATCTGACGGAGGGAGACGCATGGCAGAGAAACAAGAGCCCAGAACACAGGTCACGGTGGGCGGCATGTCGGTGGGCGAGCGCGAGCGGCTGTTGAAGCGTGTGGAGGGGCTGACGGAGTTCCCGCTGATGGTCCTCTCGATCGTGATGGTCCCATTGCTCATGGGGCCGTTCTTGTGGGATCTGACCAGGCAAGAAGAAGCGGTCTTTCTTGCGATGGACTACTTTATCTGGGCTGTCTTTGCCGTAGACCTGGTGGTCAAAGCGGCGATAGCTCCGGACAGGAAGCGGTTCTTCCGCACGCATTGGATAGATGTTGTTATCGTCGCGGTGCCCTTCTTCCGGCCATTGCGTCTCCTGCGCCTTCTCGTCTTCAGCTCCCGCGCCGTCACCGGCTATCGGCGCTTGGCGAACGTGGATTTTCTCCTCCTTTACGCCGTCATCATCATCGTGACGGCGGCCATGGTGGTGACGACGGTTGAAGTAGACTACCCCGGTTCCAATATCAAGGACTTCGATGATGCGCTCTGGTGGGCGATCACGACGGTGACGACGGTGGGCTACGGCGACCGCTTCCCGGTGACGGGCGCCGGCCGCGCCATGGGCTCATTCCTGATGATCGGCGGCATCGCCCTCTTCGGCGGCCTCACGGCGAACATCGCCTCCTTCTTTGTGCGGCACAGCTACAAGGAGGATGAGAAAGAGGCGGCCCAGCCGGACGCGGCGACGCTCCTGGCCGAGATCAAGAGCCTGCGGGAAGAGGTCACGAAGCTGCGCCGGGGCAGAGCGTGACGACTCGAATCGGTACAATAAGCCTATGAACCGCTCTGGCATGCTGAAACTCGTCGGCAATACTCCCCTCGTGGAACTGGCTGCCCTTGCGCCCAAGCGCGGCGTCCGCATCTTTGCGAAGCTGGAGGGGCAGAACCCCACAGGCAGCATCAAGGACCGCGTGGCCCTGGCGCTGGTGGAGGCGGCGGAGCGCCGAGGCGACCTGAAGCCCGGCGACACCATCGTGGAAGCGAGCAGCGGCAACACGGGGGTCGCGCTGGCCTTTGTGGCCAAGCAGCGGGGGTATAAGGCGCACATCGTGCTGCCCAGGGGCGTCGCGCCCAGCATCTATGACATCCTGCGGATGTATGACGTGGAGATGACGTGGTGCGAAGCGGACGGCGGGATGAAACGCGCGATAGATACGGCGCAGGAGCTTGCCTCCTCGCGGGGCTTCAAGCTGCTGGGGCAGTTCACGGAGCAGGCGAATGTGGATGTGCACTACTCCACCACAGGGCCGGAGATCGTGAAGGAGCTGCCGGAGGTGGATGTCTTCATCGCGGGCATCGGCACCAGCGGCACCATCATGGGCGTGGGCAAGCGCCTGCGGGAGACAAGGCCGAACGTCCGCATCATCGGCATCGAGCCGAAGCTGGGAGAGCGGCTCCAGGGACTGCGGAGCTTGGAGGAGGGCTTTCTCCCGCCGCTACTGGACCTGAAGGCGCTGGACGGGCGCTTCATCGTGGATAGCGCCTCCGCCTTCGAATGCGCCCGCCGCGTGGCGCGGGCGGAAGGCATCCTGGCGGGCGCCTCGGCAGGGGCGACGCTGCACGTGGCCTTTACGGTGGCTGAGCGGATAGAGAAAGGCAACATCGTGGTGATGTTTGCCGATGGCGGTTGGAAGTACCTGCCCTCAAGGCCGTGGGACGCCTCCGAGCGACGGGACGAGGAGCTGGACGAAGTCCACTGGTGGTAGGCGGCGCGCGGGCTACGCGATTGTGTGGCCGCCATCGGCGATGATGACCTGGCCCGTGATGAACGAGGCCTCATCCGATGCCAGAAAGAGCGCCGCGCTGGCGATCTCCTCCGGCCTGCCCAAGCGCCCAACAGGCAATCGCGCCTCCACGCCAGCGCGCATCGCCGGATCCTCCTGGTAGCGCTTGGTGCGCTGGGTGGCGGTGACGCCCAGGCAGAGGGCGTTGGAGCGCAGGCCCTGTTTGCCATAGACGTAAGCCTGCGAGCGCGTGAGCCCCGTGAGTCCCGCCTTTGCCGCGGCGTACCAGGCCGGGTTCGTGCCCATCTTGGTCCCGGCGATGGAGCAGATGTTCACGATGGCGCCGTTCTTGTTGGCGAGCAGGCGCTTCATGGCCGCCTGGCTCATGCGGAAGGCCGAGGAGAGCGTCTGGTCTATCCCAAGGTCCCATTGGTGGTGGACGGTGCCTTCGCTATAGGAAGAGGGCAGGCCTGCGTTGTTGACGAGGATATCGAGCCTGCCGAACCGCTTGACCGTCGCTTCCACCACCACCCGGCACGTTTCGACCCTGCCCACATCGGCCGCCACCGCCAGCGCCTGTCCGCCTTCGCGCTGGATCAGGGCCGCGGTCTCATCGGCCGCGGCGCCGATGATATCGGCGATGACAACCTTTGCCCCCTCCTTCGCGAAGCGGAGCGCCGTTGCCCGGCCCACGCCCGCCCCTCCGCCCGTGATGATGGCCACCTTCTCTCGCAAGCGCATAGCTTAGCGTTCCCTCCCGTTGGGCTGGCGCTGAGTATTGGGGCCGCGCCTGCGCGCGTCAAGGCGGCATCCCGGCCTTCTTCTGCTCTGCCATGCCCCCGGGTGGTAGGCTTGGTATAATGCGGCCGCTTTTCGCACCCTGCCATGAGAAAGCCTGGCGCGCCGCGCCTCAGGCCCGCCGCCATCGCGCAGGAGGCTGCTTGGGGAGAATCCACTGGGACTCTACGGCATCAGCGCTTCGCTATAATGGTGCCTCTTCCCCCGAGCCGCACTAGAGATAAGGAGTCTTCCATGTCGCCAGCCGCTGCCGCACGCAAGCCCATCGTTGTTGATGGAGACGGGCATCTGCTTGAGCCGAAGAACCTGTGGACGGAGAACGTCTCCCGGAAGTTCAAGGAGATCGCCCCGCGCGTCTATTGGGATGAGGGGAAGAAGGGCGAAGGCTACATCGCGGATGGCGGCGTCATCATCCCGGCGCCGCGAGCGGGCGATGTGGGCTGCGCGCGCTGGTCGCCGAATAGACGGCGGCTCATGGGCGTGGGCTCACGGTACGATGAGGGCCCCGCCGCAGGCTTCGACCCAGATGCTCGCGCCAGGGAGAACGACCGCGAGGGGATAGACATCGCCGTCATGTACCCCACGCTGGGGCTCTTCCTGGGATCCATTGAGAATGCGGAGCTGGCGGTGGAGTGCTGCCGCATCTATAACGATTGGCTGGCCGATTGGTGCGCCAAACAGCCCAAGCGCTTCGTCGGCATCGCGGCCCTGCCGATGCAGGACCCGAAGGCGGCGGCCAAGGAGGCGCGGCGCTGTGTGGAGAAGCTAGGCATGCGCGGCGGCTTTGTGCGGCCCAACCCGTATAAGGGGAACTGGCTGCACAACCCCGTCTTTGATGTGGTGTGGGCGGAGCTGCAGGATATGAACACGCCGCTCGGCATCCATCCATCGGCTGGAGGAGTCGGCATGGGCGCCATGACCTTCTACCGCACCGATTGGGGGCGCGTGCCCGGGTACAAGGTCTTCTCTTTCCTCTTTGATAACTACTTCGCCCTGACCTCGCTGGTGAACACGGGTGTGCTGGATCGCTTCCCCAAGCTCAAGGTGATCGTGCTGGAGTCCGGCGGCGGCTGGGTGCTGCACTGGCTGGACCAGATGGATCACTGGCTCTGCGAAGTGAACCCGCAGGACCGGGATAGGCTCTCAGCAGATCCGAGTAAGATCTTCAAGCGGCAAGTCTATATCTCCGTTGACCCGGACGAGAAGAGTGTCCCTGCCGTGATCAAAGTCCTTGGCGATAAAAAGCTGATCTGGGCGTCCGACTACCCCCACACTGACGTCACTGCGCCCTCCGTGGTGGCCGACGTGCGGGAACACATCAAGGGCATGCCCCGTGATACCCAAAGGCGGCTCCTCGGAAGGAACGCGCTTGACATATACAACATCCGGAATTGACAGGGTATAAATCACACGGTAAGGTGTTACCCCGTGGGTGTCCCTTGTGGCAGCGGGCGTCCACTGAAGCACCGGTGAGAGCCTTCGCTCTGCAAGGCGAAGGATGCATCCGAACTAGAATACATTGGAGGTATCGTCTATGGTCATGTCCCCAACGCCAAGCCTTCCCCGCATCATGGATAAGGCCCCTGATTTTGAGGCCGCCACCACGCATGGCCCCATCAGGTTCAGCGAATGGGCCAAGGACAGCTGGGTGGTCTTCTTCTCCCACCCCGCCGACTTCACCCCCGTCTGCACCACTGAGTTCATGTCCTTCAGCGATCTCTGGCCCGAGTTCCAGAAGCGCGGCGTGAAGCTCATCGGCCTGAGCGTGGACGGCATCCAGTCCCACATCGCCTGGACGCGCAACATCGCCGAAAAGCAGGGCAAGAAAGTTCCCTTCCCGGTGATCGCCGACTTGAACAAGGACGTCGCCTCAAAGTACGGCATGGTGCACCAGACCGCGAGCTCCACGGTAACCGTCCGCGCTGTCTTCGTCGTTGACCCCAAGATGACGATCCGCGCCCTCATCTACTACCCGCTGAGCCTTGGCCGCAACATGCAGGAGATCCTCCGCGTGGTGGACGCCCTGCAGACGGCCGATAAGCACAGCATCGCCACTCCCGCCAACTGGAAGCCCGGCGAAAAGGTCATCATCCCGGCGCCTGCCACGGACCAGCTGGCCGATGAGCGCGTGAAGGACAAGAGCCTGGAAGTCATTGACTGGTATCTCTCCAAGAAGCAGATCTAGTCGTCTCGCCTGCGAAGCCTCCATGAAAGGCCCCCCGAGGAATCGGAGGGCCTTTTTGTTTGATGCGGCTTGTCCGGTGCAACAAGCCCATCGTCTCCGTGGAGTACGAGCTGCGGGAGCGCGGGCCCCTGCTTGCGAAGGCGTTGGTGCAGTTCGAGCGGGAGCGAGTGCACACAGTACGCAGCTAGCAGCCGGTTCCTGCTATCCTGGTAGGGTTGTTTTCATCCCCTCACCAAAGGTCGTCTTCCCATGGAAATCGGCATCATCGGGCTGGCGAAGAGCGGTAAGACCACCGTCTTCAATGCCCTCACTCGCGGCAGCGCCCAGGTCTCGGCGGCGGCGCAAGGCACCAAGGCGAACATCGGCGTGGCAAAGGTGCCGGATGCGCGCCTGGACCGCCTGACGGAGATATACAAGCCCAAGAAGAAGGTCCCCGCCGAAGTGACCTATGTGGACATCCCTGGCGCACCCGAGGGCCTGGGCAAGGAGTCGGGCATCGGCGGCGAGTTCCTGAACCGCCTCCAGCGCGTGGACGCCCTGCTGCACGTGCTGCGCGCCTTTGAAGACCCAGCGGTGCCGCACGTCCAGGGCAGCGTTGACCCCTATCGCGATATCGCCACGCTGGACATGGAGCTCTCCTTCTCCGACCTGGCGATCCTTGAAAAGCGCATGAAGCGCCTTCAGGAGCAGGCGAAGAGCAACAAGCCCCAGGAGCGCGAGGCGGCGGCGAAGGAGAAGGTGGTCATTGAGCGGGTGAAGGCGGAGCTGGAAAAGGGCGTGCTGGTGCGGGCGCAGACCCTCACGGCGGACGAGGCGCGGGTGATGGAGAACTACCAGTTCCTGACCGCTAAGCCGCTGCTCATCGCGCTGAACATCGCGGAAGGACAGCTGGCCGATTCGGCGAAACTGGAGCAGGAGCTTGCCGCTAAGGTGACGACGCCGAAGACGAAGGGCGTGGTGATCTGCGGCAAGCTGGAGGCGGAGCTTGGACAGATGACGCCGGAGGAGGAGAAGAGCTTCCGCGAATCGCTGGGCGCAGGGGAGTCGGGCCTAGTGCGTATGATCCGCCTCTCCTATGAGGTCTTGGGCCTCATCTCCTTCTTCACCGTGGGTGAGGACGAATGCCGCGCCTGGACGGTCCAGCGCGGGGCGAACGCCCAAAAGGGGGCCGGGAAGATTCATTCGGACATCGAGCGGGGCTTCATCCGCGCCGAGGTGGTCTCCTACGACGATTTCATTAAGGCCGGGAGCATGGCCGAAGCAAAGAAGCGAGGCGTCTTTCGCCTTGAGGGGAAGACGTATGAGGTGAAGGACGGCGATATCACGAACTATCTCTTCAGCGTGTAGCGGCGCTAGGCGATACAGGAAACAAAAGGGCCTCCCCGAACCGGGGAGGCCCTTTTCGTTACCGGACAGGGTCGCCGTTAGGCGATATCGAAGACGACCTGGACGCGCACCGTGATGTCCAGCTCACCCGGGCTGATGGAGGTAGGCGTTGAGATGTCCGCCCCCGCGGCTCTGGGCGCCGCCGCGATGAACTTCTCCTGGATCACAGGCGAGCCGCCTGAGATTGTGACGTAGGTGGGGTCGCCGACCTTCACGCCTAGGGCTTGCGCGGCCTGCTGGGCCTTGGCCTTGGCGTCCTTGAAGGCAAGGTCGCGGGCCGCGGTCTCCTGAGGCTTGGGGTCCTCCAGGGAGAAGCCGATGCCGTTGAAGCGGATGTTGTTGCCGCCGGCCTTCACCGCATCGTCAATCGCCTTGCCGACGGTATCGAGCTTGCGCAGCTTGGCGGTGATGGAGTTGCTGACGATGTAGCCGGTGATACGAGGCTCCGTGGGCCGGTTGCGATCGCCGGGGAACGGCGTTACTTCCACGTAGACGATGATGGGCTGGATGTTGAAGCCGCGCGTCTGGATGTCCTTATCGGCCACGCCGTTGTCCTTGAGGGACTTCATGACGCCGTCCATGGCCTTTGCCGCCTGTTCGCGGGCATCGGCCACGGCCACGGCGCGCGCCTCCACGCCCAGGTTGAGTGTGGCGATATCAGGCGTCACCCGCACAGAGCCGGAGCCGTCCACCCAGATGCCCGTCTGCTGTTGGGACTGGATGTTGATGGAGCCGGTCTTAGCCAGATCCGTGACGCTGTTGCCGCCGTTGCCCGTAGGCGATTTGTCCGAGCCGCCATCCGAGCAGGCGGTGATGACCAGGGCGGTGACTATCGCCACTGCTGCCAAGGGCATCCATCGTTTGACTGTCTGTTCGTACATGATTTCCTCCTAAAGATGATTCCGTTTTGGTCTATTCAAGGATGCTGGTGATGCGCGCTGTCCTTAAAGGGCCTTCTTCCGCCGCGCGATGACGAAGGTCGCTACCGCGACGATGGTGAGGGCACCTGCGGCAAGCTGAATGGCGAGCCACGGGAAGTCGTCCCCGTCACTCTTATAGGCGTCCCTGGCGATAGCCTGCGCATCCTCTTGCGTTCCCTTCAGCGCTGCCGCGCTCGTTGCCGTAGGCGCCGGCGTGGCTGTGGGCGCTGGGGCGTCCAGTGATGCGATACCGGCTGGGCCTGCGGGCCCTGCGGCGCCTGCAGGTGCAATTGCCGTCCGCGTTGGAGCGGGCGTGCCAAACGGCGCAGGTGTGGGCGCTGGGGCGAAGCTCCCCGCCGGCGGAGGCGCGCTTGCCGTGGGGGCAAAGGCGATCCTGGGGGGTGCCGTCGCCGCCGGAGGGCTCGCCGATTCCGATGTTTGCGGCGCCCCAGCCGCGAACTGCTGGCCGTCCTCCGAGGTGGGCGTGCCGCCGCCTTCGAAGAGGCCGATGGAGCCGCCGACGAGGGAGAAGGTGAGGAAGAGGACGGCCGCTCCCGCCGCCACGGGCACCGCCCACTGGAGCCTGCCCATCGTGGAGGGAGTCTTGGGCCGCTCTTGGACCATGGAGGGCTGGATGGCGAAGGAGCGCCGCGGCTTCAGCACCGGCGTCTCTTTGAGCATCGCGGTGGTGGCGCGCAAAGTCTGCAGCTCTTTGCGAGCCTCCGGCGATTTCTCTAGGAGACGCTCGACCTCCGCTCGCTCGCTCTCGCTCACTCTGCCGTCCAGATAGGCCGAAAGCAGCTCTTGGCGTCGCTCATCTGCACGTTTGCGGAACAGGGGCATCATTGCATCCTTCTACACTTCAAGACGGAACTTGGCTGGCAAAAGTTCCGGTCGGCTGGAAAAGTAGTCGCGAACCTTGGCACGGGCGCGGCTCAGCCTCGATTTGACGGTGCCTAGGGAGGAAGAGGTGGCCTCCGCTACCTCCTCATAGGAGAAGCCCTGGATATTGGCCATGACAAGGACTAGGCGCTGGTCTTCAGGCAGGGAAGAGACGGCTTTGGAGATTTCCCTGGATAGCTCACTAGTCAACGCCGCCTCTTCAGGAGACTCCCCTGGAGAGGCCGGTTGCCAGGAGGGGTCGTCGTCCAAGCGCTCTTGGAGGGAGGTCTCGGCGGCGCGCTTCTTGGAGCGGAGCTGGTCGTAGCAGGCGTTGGTAACGATGCGGAAGAGCCAGCCTTTGAAGCTTCCCCCGCGATATGAGCGTATGTGCTTATAGGCGGAGATGAAGGCCTCCTGGGAGGCATCCTCCGCGGCGGCTTGGGAGCCGAGCATCCGGTAGGCGAGGTTATAGACCTGGGTCTGGTAGAGCTCCACGATGCGGTTGAAGGCGTCCAGATCGCCGCCTCGGCTGCGCTCGATGAGCTGCTGTTCATCCATAAGTAGGCAAAGGGGGAATGATCAGGGCCACATTCTAGCATGGGCCTCCGGAAGATCTGGAGGAAAATCCCAGTCCGGCGTCTTCTCTTGGCAATACGTCCGCCCCCTCACCTATAATTGAAGCATTCATGAACGAATCTCCCCAACAGCCTGGCGCCGCGCCTGAGCCTTCGCCCATGAGCGGCGCTCCGGCAGTCCAAGAGCCGCCTCCAGCGCAGGCCGCGCCCCCGCCCGAGATGGTGGTGGCGCCGGATGCCTGGAGATCCGCCTTCGGCTACCTGCAAACGCTCGCGCTGGCCGCGCTGGTATTTCTTCTTGTCAGCACCTCCTTTCAGAACTTCGAGGTGGAGGGGACAAGCATGACGCCGAACATCCACAACGGCGACATGATTATCGTGAATAAGGCTGCTTATCGCGCTGTGCATCTGCCGGGATGGGTCTCCAATATCCCCTTCCTAGACCGCAACGGCGATGGCTATTTTGAGCCCTTCGGCGAGCCTAAGCGCGGCGACGTGGTGGTCTTTCACCTGCCATCCCAGACCCAGCGCAACCTGATCAAGCGGGTGATCGGCCTGCCGGGAGACACCATCGAGATCCGACGGGGCATCGTCTACCGCAACGGCGAGCGCCTGAACGAGGACTACTTAGACCCGGGCCTGGTGGGTGAACGCTCCATGCCGCTCACGGTGGTGCCGGAGAACGAATTCTTCGTGATGGGTGATGAGCGCTCCCGCAGCTTCGATTCGCGCGATTGGGGAACGCTTCCGCGGAAGCACATCATCGGCAAGGCCTGGTTCTCCTACTGGCCCTCCGATCAGTTCGGGCGCGTCAAGCAGTATCGCGCCGAGTCTTTGGATAACTAGCTCCCCTCTTTCTTATCGGGCGCCGATGCTTTGCCATCCCACTTTTCTATACCGCGCTTTGCGATGGGCGCCCAGATGAGCGATACGATAACCAAGGCGATCGAAAGCGCCGCCACCATCAGAAAGGTTGCCGTCGGCCAATTCATCCCATCCCTCCTCGTCAAAACGTTCAGGCTTGAGGATAGGAAGCATCTATCAAACCGATATGAAGTGAGGCGACCTAGGCGTGAAAGAGGCATGAAACAGCGAATCGAGTAGCGGAGTGACTGGAAAGGCTTTAGACTACTGGTAGCTCCATGGGCCCGTAGCTCAGCGGCAGAGCACTTGACTTTTAATCAAGGTGTCGGGGGTTCGACTCCCCCCGGGCTCACTCCCTCTCAACAGTATAAAAGGGCCCTTCTTAACAAACGAGAGGGCCTGTTGTTTTGGCGGCTTGCTATTCTTTTGCTATTCTGGCGCGTTCGCTCAGGCGGTTTGCATAGGCGTTTGCCGCGTCCTCTTGCATGTCCGCTTCGATGTGTCCGTAGACCTGCATCGTAAAAGCCGCCGACGCGTGACCAAGGCGCGACTGGATTACCTTCATATGCGCGCCTGAGCGGATGAGACCGGCGGCATGGCCGTGCCGCAGATCGTGAAGCCTCATATGGGGAACGCCGGCGACGGCGGCCATTTTCTTGAAGGCCCTTGTGAGATACGGTGGGTCCATCAGTCGTCCTCGCGGGCCTGGAAAGACCAGGCCGTTGTCCTCGAAGGCTCCATCTAACTCGACCGCTCGCAATAGCTGACGACCTCGGTGGTCGCGCAGCATTTGGACGGTATCGGGGTCGATGGCGACAGCGCGACGTCCGGCTTGGGATTTGGGCGACTCGACGACAATGCCTTGGCCGCGAAAACGCTGGGCTGTGCCCGTAACTGCTAAAACGCCACGGTCGAGGTCAACATTTTCCCACCGAAGAGCAATCGCCTCACCGCGACGTAGGCCCGTCATTGTGATAAACCGAACCATAGGGCCAAATGGTGTCAAAGCGGCGGCCTTGAGGACTTTAAGGACGTCGTCATCACTGGGGCACTGGACAGTGTATTGGCCTGGCGAGGGTGACTGAACCATGTCTGTGAACCGCCCCTGATTTCTTGGACAGTGATGTGATTGTATTCATGCGGCAACCACAGGGCAAGCGAGCAACTGACGGCGTGCTTGCTCTGGCGTCGCGTAGCGATGGCGCTCGATGAGCCACTCCCGGTTGTACCGCTCCTTGAAGGCAAGGAGCGCGAGGCGCAGCTCCTCCACGGTCTCAAAGGTTCGCACCC
>VGPF01000015.1 GCA_016875535.1 Chloroflexota bacterium | reverse complement strand
GCTCACCCCGGCGGCGCAGTGCACCAGCACCTTCCCCTCCTCCACCATCGCGCCCAGCCGCTGCACAATGTGCGCCACGTCCTCCGGCGGGTTCCCGGGGCCGTCTATCAGCGGGAAGTGCACCACAGGCACCGGCGAGATGTACGGCGTGTACCGGTCCAGATTCAGAATCGAAGAAAAAATGCTCAGGTCCGCCTTGGAAGATGGATATTCAGAGATCGCGAGCTGTTCTGTCACCCAGTCCATAACAGGAGAATTGTAGCATTTGCCGCCCGCTCCCTGTGCTATCATCTTCTCCAGATACATCCGCACCTTGAGGCCCCATGACCCACTCCGTCCGCGTCCGCTACGCCCCAAGCCCAACGGGCATCCCCCACGTCGGCAACATCCGCACCGCCCTCTTCAACTGGCTCTTCGCCCGCCGCCACGGCGGCTCCTTCATCGTCCGCATTGAGGACACGGACCAGGCCCGCAAAGTGGAAGGCGCAACCCGCGCCATCCTGGAAAGCCTCCACTGGCTCGGTATAGACTGGGATGAAGGCCCTGACTGGCGGCCCGGTATGAGCGGTGACGACTTTGCCGGCAAGGGCACGTTCGGCCCCTACTTCCAGTCCCAGCGGCGCGACCTCTATCACCAGTGGGCGCAGACGCTCATCGCCGGCGGCCACGCCTATGTTTGCACCTGCGCTGCAGAGCGCCTGGAGGCCCTTCGCAAGCTCCAGCAAGAGAAGGGCATCCCGCCCATGTACGACCGCCACTGCCGCAGCAAGGACCTGCCCTCGGAGGGTCAGCACGTCATCCGCTTCAAGATCCCCATCGGCGGCGCCACCTCCTTCCATGACGTCATCCGCGGCGATATCACCTACAAGAACGAGACCCTGGACGATTTCGTCCTCCTCAAGTCGGACGGCTTTCCCACCTACCACCTCGCCAACGTCGTGGACGATCATTTCATGGAGATCACCCACGTCCTTCGCGCCGATGAGTGGCTCCCCAGCACCCCTCGCCACAAGCTGCTCTATGAGGCCTTCGGCTGGACGCCTCCCGTCTTCGCCCACATGCCCCTCATCCTGGGCCCGGACCGCTCCAAGCTCAGCAAGCGCCACGGCGCCACCTCTCTCCTGGAATACCGCGACCAGGGCTACCTGCCCGAGGCCATGATGAACTTCCTCGCCCTCCTCGGCTGGTCCCTGGACGACAAGACGGAAATCATCAGCCGCGATGACCTCATCAAGCACTTCGATGTGGCCCGTGTCGGCGCAACAGGGGCTATCTTCAACCTGGAGAAGCTCTCGTGGATGAACGGCCTCTACATCCGAGAGAAGATCGCCGAGGACGATCTCGCCGCCCGGATAGCCCCTATCCTGGAGCAAAAGCTTCCGCCGGAGGCCCTGCGCCCCGTTGATACGGCCTATGTCCGCGCTATCGTCCCCCTCATCAAAGACCGTATGAAAACCTTGAACGATGCCCCTGCCCTCTCCGATTTCTTCTTCCTGCCCAAGGTCTCTCCTGCAGAGAAAGACCTTGTCCCAAAGGGCATGGACAAGGCCGCCGCCGCAAAAGCCCTCGAAGCCGCCCTCGCCAGGGCCGAAGCCGCCGACCCGTTCGATGCGCCTACCCTTGAAGCCGCCATGCGTCCCCTCGCCGATCAGCTTGGCCTCAAAACGGGCCAACTCTTCGGCGTCGTCCGCGTTGCCGTCACCGGCAAAACGGCAACTCCTCCCCTCTTTGAAACCATGGCCGTCCTCGGCCGTGACCGCTGCCTCTCCCGGATGCGCTCCACCCTCCCCCTCCTCAAAAATTGACCCCCATCCGCTGCCTCCGTTCAGTGGATCATTCTCCACATCCTGAACCTTGCTCCCTGCTCCCTGAACCTCTTCCTCACCTCTGTGCTCTCTGTGCCCTCGGTGGATAAGCCCTCCCCTTCCCATTCAGCGACTTCAGTGTTCTCAGTGGATAGCTATTTCCCTCTCTCAAGTTGTCAGCCCTGCCCTAAACCGGTAAAATCTGAAGGTGCCCTGAATCCTTCGGGGTGGCACTTTGCGTTGGGGATTCGTCTAGCGGTAGGACAGCAGACTCTGGATCTGCGAGCCCTGGTTCGAATCCAGGATCCCCAGCCACATGGCGCATTCGTCTAGCGGCCAAGGACGTCGCCCTCTCAAGGCGAAAATCACGGGTTCGAATCCCGTATGCGCTACCAGAAACAATACACCGGAGGCGACAGCGGCAGTCGCACCTGGTACAATCGTCGGGTTGTGAGCATCTTACGACGGCGCGCGGGAGTGCGCCGGTAGCTTATGGAGGTCCCGTTCCGATGGCCTACGTCATCACCGAGCCCTGCGTCAACGTTAAAGACCTCTCCTGTGTGGAGGTCTGCCCGGTGGACTGCATCCACCCGCGCGATAGCGAGCCCGATTTCGCCGCGGCCAAACAGCTCTTCATCAACCCGGACGAGTGCATAGACTGCGCCGCATGCGAGCCCGTCTGCCCCGTCAACGCCATCTTCGAGGCTGATGCCGTTCCCGCCAACTGGAAGAACTACATCCAGACCAATAAAGACTTCTACAGTAACCGCAAGGTCTAGCCCAACACCCCGAGTCACGAGCAGAGGAGACCGCTGCCGACCTTCCTTCATCCGGCGCGCACGCGCGATAGGGAAGCGACGTAGCGGTCTCTCTTTGTCCCGGCAAGAGAAAGCAGGTCACCCATGGTCACCATCGAATCCACCCCGGATATGGTCAAGGGGAGCTACAAGCGCTCCCAGACCAACCTCGCCATCGTACGCAAGCGCCTCAACCGTCCAATGACCTTTGCTGAAAAGGTCGTCTACGGCCACCTGGATGACCCGCAGGGCCAGGAGATGGTTCCCGGCAAGAGCTACCTCCTCCTCAAGCCCGATCGCGTCGCCATGCAGGACGCCACGGCGCAGATGGCCCTCCTCCAGTTCTCTCAGGCCAACAAGGACTCCGTCGCCGTTCCCTCCACCGTCCACTGCGATCACCTCATCCAAGCCCGCGTTAACGCCGCCAAGGACCTCGCCGTTGCTGCTGCGGAGAATGACGAGGTCTACAAGTTCCTGGAGAGCGTCGCCAAGCGCTACGGTATCGGCTTCTGGAAACCGGGCTCCGGCATCATCCACCAGGTCGTCCTGGAGAACTACGCCTTCCCCGGCGGCATGATGATCGGCACGGACTCCCATACCCCCAACGCCGGCGGCCTCGGCATGGTGGCCTGCGGCGTCGGCGGCGCCGATGCCGTGGATGTCATGGCCGGCTTCCCCTGGGAAGTCCTCAACCCGGAGGTCATCGGCGTCAAGCTCACCGGCAAGATGAGCGGCTGGACCGCCCCCAAAGATGTCATTCTCTACCTCGCAGGCGTCCTCACCGTCGCCGGCGGCACCAACCGCATCGTCGAATACTTCGGCCCCGGCGTGGAGAGCATCTCCTGCACCGGCAAGGCCACCATCTGCAACATGGGCGCGGAGATTGGAGCCACCTGCTCCCTCTTCCCGTACGATAGGCGCATGGAGACCTACCTCCGTTCCACCCGCCGCGGCGACCTGGCCGATATCGCCAACGCCCATAAGGACCTCCTCAAGGCCGATCCCGAGGTGGAGTCGAACCCGAACAAGTTCTTCGCCCGCGTCATCGAGATTGACCTCTCCAAGCTCGAGCCCCACATCGTCGGCCCTCACACGCCCGACCTGGCGCGTCCCGTCTCCAAGATTGCTGAGGCCGTTGCCAAGGAGGGCTACCCGGATAGGCTCACCTCTGCCCTCGTCGGCTCCTGCACCAACTCCTCCTATGAGGACATCTCCCGCGCCGCCGATGTGGCCGAGCAGGCCAAGGCCCACGGCGCCAAGGTCGCCGCGCCCCTCCTCGTCACCCCCGGCTCCGAGTCCGTCCGCGCCACCATCGAGCGCGACGGCCAGATGAAGTCCCTGGAAGCCATCGGCGCAACCGTCCTCGCCAACGCCTGCGGCCCCTGCATCGGCCAGTGGAAGCGCGACGACATCAAGCCCGGCGAAAAGAACAGCATCATCAACTCCTTCAACCGCAACTTCCCCGCCCGCAATGATGGCAACGCCGCCACCGCCTCCTTCATCGCCAGCCCGGAGATCGTCGTCGCCTATGGCCTCGCTGGCCGCCTCTCCTTCAATCCCCTCAAGGACAAGCTCAAAGGCGCCGATGGCAAGGAGTTCCTCCTCGCGCCGCCCAAGCAGGCCCCGGAAGTCCCCGCCAAGGGCTTCGTGGGCGATCTCAACGGCTACCTCGCTCCCCCCAAAGATGGCCGTAGCGTTCAGATCGCCGTCTCCCCCACCAGCGACCGCCTCCAGATCCTCAAGCCCTTCGACCGCTGGAACGGCAAGGACATAGAAAAGGCCCCCGTTCTCGTCAAGGCCAAGGGGAAATGCACCACCGACCATATTTCCCCCGCAGGCGTCTGGCTCCGCTACCGCGGCCACCTCGATAAGATCAGCGATAACGCCTTCCTCGGCGCCATCAACGCCTTCACTGGCGAGGCTGGCAAAGGCCTCAATCAGCTCACCAGCGCCCGGGAGCCCTACCCCAAGGTCGCGCGCGCCTATAAGGCCGCAGGCCTCAAATGGGTCGTCGTTGGCGATACCAACTACGGCGAAGGCTCCAGCCGCGAGCACGCCGCCATGTCGCCGCGCTTCCTCGGCTGCGGCGCGGTCATCACCCGCAGCTTCGCCCGCATCCACGAATCCAACCTCAAGAAGCAGGGCATCCTGCCTCTCACCTTCGCCAACAGCGCCGACTACGAGAAGGTGCAGGAGACGGACAAGATCAGCATCCTCGGCCTCAAAGACCTCGCTCCCGGCAAAAACCTCCAAGCCGTCATCCACCACGCCGATGGCAAGGAAGACAGGATCGAGCTGAAGCACACCTTGAACCAGGAACAGATCGGGTGGTTCAAGGCCGGCTCTGCCCTCAACACCCTCACCAAACAGGCGTAGGCAGAAACGCCGGTTCTCGAAACGAAAAAGCCCCTCCCGTGAACCACGGGAGGGGCTTTCCTTTGCCTAGAAGAGAGCCGTTACTTGGGCTGGCCTGCCGCCCTCAGGTGTTCCCGGAACTTCGTGATCACCTGCCAGGCAGGCGTGATGACATGCCCGCCGTCCACTAGGAGTGTCGTCCCCGTCACATAGTCCGAATCGCTTGAGGCGAAAAAGACCGCCGCCCGCCCGATCTCCGAAGGCCTCCCCATCCTCGCCAGCGCCACCCGCGCGGGCAGAACCGCCATATACGCCGGGTCGCCCATCTGCTTCCGCGTCATCTCAGACTCCACCAGCCCCGGCGCGATGCTGTTCACGTTGATGCCGTGCTCCGCCAGCGCCAGCGCCGTCGTCTTCGTCAGCATGTTCATCCCCGCCTTGGAGGAGCAGTACGCCACGATGAACGGATACGGCAGCTGCTCATCCGTGGAGCTGATGTTGATGATGCGCCCCTGTCGCTTGTTCGCGATCCAGTACCGCGCCGCCGCCTGCGACCCCATGAACGCCGACTTCAGGTTCGTGTTCATCACCAGGTCCCACGTCTCATCCGTCAGGTCAATGAACGGCGTCGCCCGCAAGATGCCAACGTTGTTCACCAGGATATCTAGCCCGCCCAGCTCCCGCACGCACGTCGCCACCATCCGCTCGATGTCCGGGCGGTTGGATACGTCCGCCTGCACAAAGATAGCTCTGCGGCCGCTCTTCCTCAGCTCCGCCGCCGTTCGCTCTCCCCACTCCCTATTGATGTCCGCCACTGCTAGATCCGCCCCCTCCTTCCCGAGCTCCTCCTCGATCCCCTTGCCCACTCCTACCCCCGCCCCCGTCACAACCGCGATCTTGCCCGTAAGCCGCATAACGCACCTCCATCTCTGAGGCGCAGTCTGCCAGCTTCATCAGGCAACGATAAAAGGCAAACGTCATGGCATGAGGACGCCTTCCCAGGGCTTCGCCTAAAGAGACGCCGCTACTACATGCGGCCTCTCGGTGCACAAGCGTAGGGGTGAGACAAGCCTGTCTGATTCTTGGCGCGGCTCACCCATCCCCATCGGGCGCTCTGTGCGCCCCTATCCTCTGTCACCCCGAAAAGCAGCTATGCCAATTGCTGCGACGAAGGGCCTGCGCCGTCCAAGTTGCCTTCGCAACTCGCACCCTTGTAGGGGCGGCCCGATTCTATCGGAGAGGCCAGCCCATCCTCATCGGGCACCTCAAGTGCCCTTACCCTCTCCCAGAATCCAGCGAAGATGATCTCGTCCGCGCCATTCCGATGGCCTGTGCTCTTTCCCAAGAGCTTCGCTCTCCTTGGAGATCTGTTAGCCCTGTAGCTGCGAAAGGGCTAGGGATGAGTGAGGCCTCTCCCCTTACGCGTAATGCCCCAGGTAATATCCGCCCAGGATATGCACATGCGCATGATCCTGGCTCTGCATCGCGTCATGCCCCACATTCGTGATCAGCCGGTACCCGTTGGGGCAATACTTCTCCCCCATCTCCACCGCCACCTTCCCGATGGGCCCCATATCCTTCCACAGCTCCTGCTGGGCCATATGCTTCTTCGGCATCGCCAGCAGCATCACCGGCGCCCACTGCAGGATATTGTCAATGACGATGACCTCGTCATCCTCGTACCGGATCTTGGCGGGCGAGTGGCGCGCGATGATCTCGCAGAAGACGCAATAGGCGGCCATAGGTTAACCGGCGCGCCCCCTCGGCTTCTGCTGGCCCCCGCGCTGCGGCGCGTGCGAAGGCTTATCCCGGCCCGTGCGGTAGTCCCCCGCGCGAATCTCAAAGACGTTGCTCAGCCTCGGGTCGTTCACCCGCGACCGGATGCGCTCGTCCATCTCGTCCGCCGGCATCCGCGTGGTGATCACCGTCGGCAGCTCGTTCAGCGATCGGTAGTTCAGCAGCAGGTCCATCCGCTCCTGCACCCACGGGGAGTTGGCCGACTCCATGAAATCGTCCAAGATAAGCAGCCCCGCCCGCTTCACTCGATCGAAAATCTCATAGGCTGGCCCGGCCTCCCGCTCCCGCGAAAGGTTCGAGCGGAGAAAGTCCAGGAAATCGGGCACCAGCACGAACAGCACATCGTCGCCCTGCTTCCTGCGCTCGTTCGCGATGGCCATCGCCAGGTGCGTCTTCCCGCACCCGCTCCCGCCGATCAGCACCAGCCAGCCGTCCGGGTTGCGCGCGTACCCCTTCGCCAGGTTGTAGGCCTCTTGCAGGTTATCGCGCATCGCCCCCTTCAGGTCCATCCCTCCGGGGTCAAAGCTCTCGAACGTCAGCTTCGGCAGCACGATGTCCAGGCGCTCCGCGCCGTGGGCATTGTGACCCGGCTTCCGCGCCAGCGCCACGATTTGGCTGATGCTCGGGTCGCCCAACCGCGCGCCGATCCGCTCGTCCAGCCGCTCCACCGGGCCGTCCGTCGTCACGATCGTCGCCAGCCGGTGGTTATACCGGTGGCCCAAGATCTGGTTCAGCTTCTCCAGCGCCCACGGCGTCGGGCTCTCCGCGCCCAGGTCGTCCAGGATAAGGAGCGGCGCGTTCCGCACCTGCTCAAACAGCTCGTCATAGGCCACTGAACTGCTCGGCGCATAGGTGGAGCGCAGGTGGTCCAGCAGGTCCGCCGCCGAGATGAACAGCGCCGGGTCGCCCTGCCGCATCCGCTCGTTGGCGATCGCCGCCGCCAGCCGCGTCTTCCCCGTCCCCGGCGGCCCCGCGATCACCAGCCAGCCGTCCGGCTTCGCGGCATACTTCTTCGCCACCGCCATCGCCGTCGAAAGGAAGAGCGTCGCCCCGCCCGACTCCTTCGCCGCCTTCTGTTGCTCCTCGATGGTGTCGAACGTCACGCCCGTCAGCGATCCAAGGTTGCTATAGCGGGCCAGCCGGTCCGGCCGCCTCGCTTCCTGCTCCGTCAGCAGGCACTGGCACGGGAACAGCCTCCCGAAGTCCGGGTCGTTCAGCGGCACGTCCTTCCGCACCCAGCGGATGCCGCCGCAGCGGGGGCAATCGCTCTCCGCGCCGCTAGCTCCGCCGCTTGGTGACGTATCCGCCCTTGTATTCCCGGGACTGTTCGTCAGCCCGTACCTTTTCAGGACGTCCTTGATGCTTTCCACTGAACCTTCCCTGGTCCTGCCAGTTCTCCAAGATACGGTGGATATATCGCCAGTTCCGCTTATTCAGCCGTACCGCCTCCCGAAAGGCCTCCTCGATGAACTCCGGCGGATACTCCCCCTCCGCCTCCTTCAGCTCCTCCGCGATGAGCGGCGTCAGCATCCCGATATTCCGCTCATACAGCTCGTAGATCGTCCGCTTCACCGGCGCCGCGTCCGCGATCGGCTGCGCCTTCGGCATCGCCCCCAGGTCTATCTGCCCCCGCCTCGCCTGCTCGATCACCCGCTGGTCAGCCGGCGTATTGATGAAATATAACTGTTCGCTCGCGCCGTTCTTCTCCAGGTCCAGCCGCAGCAGCGTTCCCCGCGCCGTCGCCCGCTCCAGCCCTCGCGTCAGCTCCTTGCCCGGGTCCTTCCCCTCCAGCGCCAGGCCGGACACCAGGTCCAGGTCCCCGGCAAGCTCCTGCGCCGTGGCGAACCGGTACGGCCCCTTCTTCCACGCGAGGAGCCAGAATACATGTAACGTCACCTTCAGTTCAACCAGGTCGTCTATCAGCGGCAGCACGCCGCTGAAGAACAGGTTCGGGACCGGCGTCTTCTTCGACCAGTCCGGGAAGCCCTGAAAGGCGGCCATGCCCCTACCTCGATCGGACGAATGCGTTCCTGAACGTCGTTGTCTTCTCGTCGAAGTAGAGCTGCACCTTTCCCGTCGGCCCGTGGCGGTGCTTCTCCACGATCAGCTCCGCGATCCCCTTGGGGTAGGGCATGTCCGGGTGGAGCTTGTCCCACTCCTCCTCCGCCGTGATCTTGTCCTCCCGGTGGATGAACATCACCACGTCCGCGTCCTGCTCGATGCTGCCGCTTTCGCGAAGATCAAAGAGCGTCGGCCGCTGGCCCGGGCGCGTCTCCACCGCGCGGCGCAGCTGGGAGAGCGCCAGCACCGGCACGTCCAGGTCCCTGGCGATCCCCTTGAGCGACCGCGTAATGACGCTCAACTCCTGCGTGCGGTTCGTGCTGAACCCCGGCGAAGGCTCCCCCTGCATCAACTGCAGGTAGTCCACGATGATAAAGTCCAGCCCCGCCTCCATATGCAGGCGGCGCGCCTTGCTCCGCATCTCCACCACCGTCAGCATCGGCGTATCGTCTATCCAGATCGGCAGCTCCGCCAGCTCGCCGATCGCCTGGTGCAGCGCCGTCTCCTCCGCCTCCGGGTGGTCCCCCTGCCGGAACTGCCGCAGCCGCGTGGACTCGATCCGCGAGATGCTGGAGATCAGGCGGTCCACCAGCTGCTCCTTGCCCATCTCCAGGCTGAACACGCCCACATGCGCCCCTGACTTCTTGGAGGCGTTGTACGCCATATTCAGCGCCAGACTGCTCTTTCCTAAGCTGGGGCGAGCGGCAAGGATGATCAGGTCGGAGCGCTGGAGCCCTCCCAGCAGGCGGTCCAGGTCCACATAGTTCGTCGGGATCTGCGTCGGCGCGTCTGGGCGCTGGCGCTCCGTCAGCTTCTTCTCTTCAAGATACGTGTCAAGCACGTCCCGGATATGGACAAAGTCCCGGCTGCCGTCGCCGAGGCGCAGCTTGTAGATATAGTCCTCGGCCCTGCTGATCGCCTGGTCTACGTCCGGGTTGTCCTCATAGCCCACCTCCGCGATCGCCTCGGCAGCCCGGATCAGGCGGCGCATCATCGAAGTCCGCTGGACGATGCGCGCGTAATGCTCGATGTGCGCCGAGGTGGGAACCTTCAGGATCAGCCCGGCGATGAACCCCGGACCGCCCATGGACTCCAGTACGCCCCTGCGCTGGAGCTCGTGCGTCAGCGTCACCTGGTTGATCGGCTCGCTGCGCTCGAAGAGCGCCACGCATGCCTGAAAGGCATTGCGGTTGCGGTCCGCGGAAAAGTCCTCGGCTTTAACGAGGGTCGCGACTCGGGGAAGACTCTGGCCGTCAATCAGGAGAGAGCCGATGACCGCATCTTCCGCCTCCGTATCTTGGGGCGGCAATCGGTTCGGGTACACGGCATCCCCTTAGCTGGCTGCGGCGGCTTTGTCCTCGGCGGCTTCCGGCGCCTTCGCCTCTGGCTTCTTCTCGCCCTCGAGCGTCTGGATCACCTCTTCGGCCGTCGGCTCTTCAGCCGCCTCGCCGGAGGCCACCACCGCCACCTTCACCTTCGGCTCGATGCCGGGAAACAGCTTCACCGGCACGGTGTAGGTCCCCAGCGTCCTGATCGGATCCATCACCAGGCGGCGGCGGTCAATCACCCGGCCCGCCAGCTTGCCCACCTCTTCAGCCACGTTGGCGTTCGTGATGGAGCCGTACAGCCGGTCGTTCCGTCCGGCCCGCGCCTTGATCGTGATCGTCGCGCCGTTCAGCTTCTCTCCCAGCGCCTTCATATCGGTCTCGGCGGCATCTTTCCGCTTCGCCGCGGCCGCCTGCAGGCCCTTCACCCGGTTCATCTGGTCCGCCGTCGCCGGCACGGCCAGCTTCTGGGGCAGAAGGAAATTCCGGGCGAAACCCGGCTTCACATCCTTGATATCGCCTGCGTAGGCGGTACCCACCACATCTTGCAGGAAGAGCACCTTCATGGACACACCATCCTAAAGTCAATACAAGGGGGAGCGAAAGAGACGCACTCTATTATAAGAGAGGCGCAACGTCTGGACAAGAAGCGCCTGGCTGCCTACCGCAAGGGGTCGCCTTTTTAGCATAGAGCGCCCTCGGCAGCAGGGCTAGAAGCCGCTCGATCGAGACAAGAGCAACAGTCGTTCCATCACGCCGTTCAACTTCAACCACCATATCATGCGTGCGTACGTCACTGAGCACTGCTGACCAATGTCTCCTCAGATAGCTAACGGTGGCTCGCTTGTGTGCCTTGCTCACGCTTCCTCCCCCCTTACCCTGCCACCGCCCGCTTCAACCCCTCATGCCACGCCTCGCTCGCCTCCGCCAGCGGCACGCTCACCCCGCCCGGCATCGCGATCGCCTTCCCGCCCACAACCCCTATCTTCGCCAGGGGCACATTCGCCGCCTTCGCCATCGCCTCCAGCTTCGCCGCGTCCTTCGCCGCAAGGGAGACGACGATCCGCGACTGCGCCTCGCCGAAGAGCGCCGCGTCAGCCCGGCCTAGCAGCCTCCAGTCTCCCGTGAAACCACGTTCGCCGATGATGCACGACTCCGCGATCGTCACCGCCAGCCCGCCGTGCGAGCAATCATGCGCCGATTTCAGGATCCCCGCGCCGATGGCGTCCAAGACCAGCCGCTGGAGCCGCTGCTCCAGGTGCAGATTGATCTTCGGCATCCCCGCCACCTTGCCGTGGATCACCGCCAGGTACTCGCTCCCGCCCAGCGTCGCCGCGTCCTGCGTCTGGTCGCCCAGCAGGTAGACCGCGTCGCCGTCCGCCTTGAAGCCGGCGCTGCACCGCCGTTCGATATCCTCCGTCAGCCCCAGCGCCCCAACGATGGGCGTCGGATAGATCGCCTCGCCCCGCGTCTCGTTATACAGGCTCACATTCCCGCTGATGACCGGAGCGTTCAGCAGGCGGCAGGCCTCCGCCATCCCGGCGATGACTTGTTCCATCTGGTAAAAGACCTCCGGCTTCTGCGGGTTGCCGAAGTTCAGCCCGTCCGTGATGGCGATGGGCTCCGCCCCGACGCAGACCACATTGCGGCAGGCTTCCGCCACCGCAATCGCGCCGCCCGCCTTGGGCTCCAGGTAGCACAGCCGCCCGTCGCCGTCCGTCGCCAGCGCGATCCCCTTGTTCGTCCCCTTGATCCGCAGCAGGGCGCCATCGCCACCGGGTCCCACCACCGTGTTGTCTATCACCTGGTGGTCGTACTGCCGGTAGACAGGCCGCCGGCTCGCGATATTCGGGGAGCCCAGGAGCCGCACCAGGATCTGGCTCATGGACTCCTTCGGCAGAGGCAGCTTCGAAAAGTCGAACCGCTGCAGCTCGTCCAGCCACGCAGGCCGCTTCGATGGCGGGCGGTACTGCGGCGCCTCGCTCATCAGCCGCGCCGAAGCCTCCACCACCTGCGCCGGCCCGTCAAAGATGCGCACCATGCCGTCGTCCGTCACCTCGCCGATGATCTCGGACGTCAGGTCCCACTTATTGAAGATCTTCTTGATGTGCGGCTCGTGCCCGCGCTTCACCACCACCAGCATCCGCTCCTGGGACTCCGAGAGCATCACTTCGTAGGGCGTCATCCCCTGCTCACGGCGCGGCACCTTGCTCAGGTCCATGCGGATGCCCGTGCCGCCCTTGTACGCCATCTCCACCGATGAGCTGGTGAGTCCCGCCGCCCCCAGATCCTGCATCCCCACGATGTGGTCCGTCGCCGCCACCTCCAGGCATGCCTCGATGAGGCACTTCTCCATGAAGGGGTTCCCCACCTGGACGGCGCTCCGCAGCTCCCGCTCCTCCTCGAACGTGCGGGAGGCGAGCCCCGAAGCCCCGTGGATGCCGTCGCGCCCCGTGTCCGCGCCCACCAGCATCAGCGTGTTCCCCTTGCCCACCGCCCGGGCCGAGACGAAGCCGTCGCTCTTGATGATGCCGACGCACATGGCGTTCACCAGGGGATTCTCCGCATAGCAATCGGCGAAGACGATCTCGCCGCCGACGTTCGGGATGCCGAGGCAGTTCCCGTAGTGCGAGATGCCGCCGACGACCCCGTTGAAGAGATAGCGGTTCCTGGGCGTGGTGAGGGGGCCGAAGCGGAGCGAGTTCAGTAGCGCGATGGGCCGCGCGCCCATGGTGAAGACGTCCCTCACGATGCCGCCGACGCCCGTCGCCGCGCCTTGAAAGGGCTCGATGGCCGACGGGTGGTTGTGCGACTCAATCTTCATCGTGATCGCCCAGCCGTTGCCGATGTCCACCGCCCCGGCATTCTCCGCCCCCGCCTTCACCAGCACGCGCGCGCCGCTGTTCGGGAACATCTTCAGCAGGGCCTTGGAGTGCTTATAGCCGCAATGCTCGCTCCACAGGGAGCCGAACATCCCCAATTCCACGGGCGACGGCTCACGCCCCAGCCGCTCCACGATCATGTTGTACTCAAGCTCGGTGAGGGCCACCTCATCGAGCATCTCTTTGGTGATGGGCATGGGAACATCCTAGGAGGGTAGTGCGCGTACCATCCTAGCACAGGGGAGGGGAGAGCCAAGATATGGGAGCGGTGAATCTTGGGTGAAGAGGATTGCCCGCTCGGCGGAGCCGAACGTTCGGAGAGGAGAGCCCTCTCCCAAGCCTATCCCCAAAGGGAAGGGGAGGCGAGCGCGGAAGCTGTTAGTAAGCGTTACGCGGGCGGCGCTCCGGCGCGACCCCCGAAGAGCAGAGGGTGCAACCGGAGCACATCTTTTGGTGTGAGCGAGGGCCGGCCCTGGGGCTCACGTTGTTCGATTCCCGGCGAATCGGGCGAGCGCTCCTTTGCCGCCGACCTCTTTGGGAGGGAGGGCGGCGTATGGTTCCCCAGCCAGGAAGGCGATGTCCCCGATGGAAGCAAGGGCGCGGGAGGGATGGGCGGGCGCACTGACAGAAGGAGGCCCTTCCGGGCGACGTTCCGTCTCCGCCGACACAGAGCCCATGCCGGTGGGCCGTTGCGGCCCAGGAGGGAGTCTTGAGGACCCAAAGCCTCCTGGCCATGCAAGGGCATAGGGCACGGCAGATGGGCCGGGCTTATGAGAAGAGGTCACGCCAGCCGCCACACCAGCCTCCTTGCTCCGTCGCGACGGGGAGCGGGGCGACCGTCCGGGGCGCGGGACAGAGACCCGCGCAACACTTCTGAACGTTGGCGCCTTGCCCCGTCCGCACCGGTTGCGGAAGGAGAGGGCGTCCAAGGAACGAAGCCGTCCGGCATCCAGGCTCTCCATCGTTTTATTCGAGGGCCACCCGCGTAACGGCCAAAGGACGAGGGAGGCACATGGCTACGCGCAGCTTTCTGTGATTCCACACGTCATTTGTCCTAGCGAAGGCTCCTACAATTCAAATATACGTCTATTGTCAATAGGACAGTGACATGAAAACCTAGGATCAAATGAGTCCTCGAGCCTGGTGAGGAGCTCTCTGGAACGTTTACGTTTCAGAGAGCTCAAGCGGTCGATCAGAAGTCTTGATTTGTTCAAGCTGATTGATGTAGTCAAGGGGAAGATGCCAAAACTTTGCGCCCTCGGTAATTAGGCGCTTGTATTCAGTATTTGGTAGGGGAGGGTCTTGCTGGGGAACAGCTAAGTAGAGCCATGCGGATATTGGCTTGCTCTCATCGCCATCGGCGTAGACGTGACGCTCCTCTCTGACGTAAGAATTAGAGTTACGGTTTCGGCCGGGTTGGTATCCCTCAGATCGGTCCAGGTTACCAATGTCGATGTCAGCTATTTCGTATACCACGCCCCAGACGTCCGAACCGGTCTCATGTTGGATCCCAGCTACGCCGTGACCATTCTTATTCTTGCGGGGAAAGACAAGGCAATAATCCTTCAGCTTGGCTATACATACGAATCGCGCTGAAGGACAGCGCAGTCTTGCCTGACGCCAGTCCATATTTGACCCGTATGCAAACGCGAGCATTACCCGAGCGCCTTGAAACACTTGTAGCAGAGCGGCTTTGCATAGGTCACGGGCTCGTTGGCACCGCAGGAGTGACAGAACTTCTCTGTATAGTCTGGGTTTTCATACTCGGCCCACAGGTCATAGCAGTCGTCACAAAGGGGGTAATTCGGGTCAAAGCCGATTCGGTCGCTGCATCGGATGCACAGCCCAATCCCGATACTTTTGGGAGCGGACCTCGGCGCCGGACGAGAGACATCTACCCCTGTGGAGCGCGCTTGTCCCCAAGGAGCAGCGAAAGGGAGGAGTCCGTCCACATAGGCACGAACGGCGGCTTGGCTTTCGGGATCCGAGACTACGAGAGCAATCTCATGCGAATTGCTAGCCGAATAATTGTAAAAGTTCATCGAGCTCACGACGACTTTGGAGTCGCCGCAGTAGACCTTCGCATGGAGGTTTGGTACCGCTAGGACTTCCACCTTCATCGCAAGCAGTTTCGCGACCTCTTCAGGTTTGGCACCTTGTTCCCCAGACCTCACGAGGAATCGGACGCGAACTCCACGATGTACGGCACTTTGAATCACTTTCTCGGCGTGTCCCCAAAGTTGAACGTATGGAGAGACGATGACGACGTTGCCTTTCGCCGTCCGGATGACGGAAAGAATAGCCGGAGCGATCTCTTCGTCGGAATTTACACTTAACGGTAACGGCATAGTGCTCCTTCTGATTCACCCTAGACCTGTTGACTTGACCGAATCTGCGTCACCGCTATCCCGAAACAATTCCTTTTGGACGGGGATTTGTTACATGTTGGGAGTTCCAGGTCTGTTGATTCCTGCCCGACTCTTCCTAAATCATAAAAGGCCGCATACCGCGAGTTGGCCCGTTGGGTTGTAACGACGGCCAGTTACGGTCTCAAGAGTTGCTTAATGTATGCGAGCAGTTTGCTGGTTTCGCGATCAGGGTCGCGGAACCAATCGGTTGACCAAATCCTATATATGTTCCACTTCTTCTGCCGGAGGACGTCTTCCCTTAGGCGATCACGGTCTCGGGCAGATTTAGCTGAATGGTATGTGGCACCGTCACACTCTATGCCAAGAAGAAAAACATCAGGCTTTCTTGGATCTTTGACCCCTAAATCTATGAAATATCCAGCTACACCGACCTGGGGCACCACATCAAACCCTTGCTGCCTAAGACGATTTGCAACAACTATCTCAAAGTCAGTATCTGGCTCTCGGCCTGAGGTCGTTCCGGCGTCCAATTTACCTGTAGAGGAATAAACCAAATAGTCTTTAAGAATGCCTACCCCACGCCGAGTAGACTCATTGGGAAGAATGTCGGTCGAAGCCATGGAAGAGAACACCACAACCTTTTCCTTGGCGCGAGTAAATAGGACATTTAGGCGACGATGGCCGACCACGGAGTTGATAGGGCCGAAGCGCTGATGTACCCGTGCACCAGGTTGTTCAGGGCCATAGACCGTAGAAATAAAAATGACATCTCGCTCGTCCCCTTGTACGTTCTCGAGATTCTTCACAAACATTGGCTCAAGTGTGCCTTCCCAGTAGATTCGGTACTTTTCGGCTTGGGTATCTCCGGCCAGCAAGCGGTCAATCTCCTCGGCGACTATATCTCGCTGTTTCTGATTGATTATTGCAACACCAAGTGAGCGGCGATCGGCCTCGGGCAACATCGCTTGCTTATGCATAAATTCAACCGCCGCTAGAGCCACCGCCTGCGCCTCTGGCAAGTTGACTCCGCCTTTGTAGAGGCCATCAACCTTCCTGAATTCGATTCCATAATCCGCGTGCCTTTTCATTGCAGTTGGGAAAATAGTCAGGCTTTGGTTATAGAAGTTTTTGTTCGAAAACGCAATGAGACTTTCATGACGGGAGCGGTAGTGCCATCTTAGTTCTCTGTGAGGTTGATAGATTGAACGAGCTTGATCAAGAATTGATGTGTTTTCTACAGCATCCTCATTTTCCTCATCGTCATCAATCGTGGTTTCAGTTCGCTCAAAAAAGGAGGTAGGTGGTAGTTGTTGCTCATCCCCAACAACTACTAGCTGTTTGCCACGAGCAATCCCACCGATAGCCTCTTCAGGGCGCATCTGCGAAGCTTCATCAATTACGACCAAGTCAAACTCAATGTTGCCAGGTTGAAGGAACTGCGCTACCGATGCTGGTGACATCATCCAACATGGTTTCATTTCTTGGATCGCATCGTCAGCGCGCTTCATAAGCTCACGCAATGGTATATGACGCCTTTCTTTGGCTATCTCATGTAGAATTAGAGCTCGTTGAGTCCACTCTTTTTTCGGACCCGAACCAACACCAGGCGATATGAGCCTCCTAGAAAGCTCCGAAGCCAGCCTTTGCCTTTGAAGTTTGGAGATTCTTTTGTCAATTTCTTGGAAACGTCTCCGAAGGCTCTCATGGTGAATACCGGAAAACTCATTGATTTCAGGATAGCGCTTGTAGGCCTCAGCCAAAATCGATCGATAGAACACGTAGTTGAACGCCATCGTGCTGTTAGTAAGCGGTGTCTCCGCATTCTCGTACGCTTCTAAGATTGATGCCAGCCCTAGTTCCTCGACATGCAGCCGAAGCCGGTTGTGTTCAACCCATGAAGGCAACAATCCTGAATGGTCAATCGCTACTGATACCCTTTCTGCGCAGCGCCCCAACGAATCTAACTCAAAATCCTTTGTTCGGAAAAAGACCCCGTAATCAATTCGAACTGTTTGACTGAGTTTTTCTCGAATCGTCCCCTCGCGTTGGAGCGCCTTGCTTACGGTGTCGGATAGAAATTGCACCTTTTCATGAGTCAGGTGTTTTAGCGCGTCGAAGAGCGCAGGTTTCTTATCTTTTTCCAACGCTTGGTTCCTGAGTTTGGTTGCTAGGTCGACTGTCCGAGCCAACAGCCAAATATCTGTCTTCACGCCCTCGAAGACGGGCCCTAGGATGGCCCTGAGCTCTGGGGCTACAGCATCTATCGTCGATTTACGCTCATAAACGGCTGAGATCCTCTTAGCTATGTCTGGCACCGCAGACAAAGAGGTAGTGTCCTTTAGCTTTGCTTTCTTTGCGGAGCGATAGATTCTGTCAATTGTTTCTGCAGCGGAAGCACAGCTTTCTCGGACTAAACGTAGATCGCTACCTTCACCTGCCGGTAAGCCAACGGAGATGTATTCCTTCAAAAGGAATTCGATCTCCTTGCAAGTTTCCTCCGTTATTTCTGAAAGAATGCCTTCAATTTTTGATGGGGACTCTTCCAGAAGCAATTTCCTAGCTTCCCTTGCAAATGGCTCTTGGCCGGAGAACTTCTCATTCACCGCGCTTGCGAAGCTTTGCACTTTCAGCAATGAGGCAAAATCAGAATCAATCCCAAGAAACTCCATTCCGCAAATGGCCTTAAGCTCTGAACTTTCAGAGAATGTTGCGACTTCCTCAAGATACGTGGCTATGTCATCAAGATGTTTTGATTTCAATTCTCTTTGGACAGGGGAGTGGTTCTTGCAGCTTGATAACCAGGTTTGGCAAGCGGCCTTGTAGCGCTTGCCTAAGAGGCGTTCCACCAAGCCAGCATTTTTTATGATTTTGGCTTGTTCGCGATATGAAGCCGATGAAACTCTGGGATCTAGAATGAAATTCTCTGAGATATAAATGCGTGCCTTTTTTAGACGCGATGCTTGCGTTTCCGCATCGACCAAATGGCGACGCACATGATCAGGAAATAGCGATGGAAGACGTTTCCTTAGAACTTCCGGCGCAGTCGTACGGGCAATGCTTAGGGCGTCAAGCAAGATTCTCAAACGCTGAGGGTGTAAAGGCGCATTTGGATCAGTGAGTGCGACCAGCCTTCTGACTAGCACCAACCGATCGTCAATGCTTTGGGCAACATGTCGAAATTCTCCTCTGTATTTCGGAAGTGACCCGATTAGTGTATATGTCTGAATCTTACTAATCGGATCAGAAAGTTTTGCGGTCGAAGGTTCAATCTCTTTAAGTATCGTTACTAATTCCTGAAAAGCTACTGCTGACGCTAAGTCGTATTTGCCAGACTCTACGTCAAGAAGCAAATTCTCAGTCTGAGCATGCCAGGACTCGACCGAGGAGCAAAATACCTTCACTTCCTTCATTATTTCCGGATCGTACAGATTTCCCAATACCCTAAAATCAACAATCCCCTGTTCCTTCGGTAAGGTATCGAGGAGTGAAGCCCAAAAATGCAGTGAGTTAATCGTTGCAATGCCCGTAATACCTATCTGAGACTCCAACATAGCGCTGACTTCGCGGAGGGCGTTTAATGTAGATTGCCACTCCTCAAGAACTTTTAATAACTGTTCCTGTTGAAAAGGCGACAAATCACTGTCATCGACCCCCGACCAAGGGTGGCGCGATCGGATTTGATACTCAGGAGGAAATGATCTCAGTATGTGTTCCAGCGAAGACAGCGCCGTCCGTTGGGTATCCAAGTCAAAAGCTGTTAACTTGGTGGCTTTGCCTACCTTGGCGACATCTAACGTGGCTGGTAGCAGCGATGCTTTAGCTAGATCTCTGGCCCTTAACCCGGCCCAGAACAAATCGTGGAGTTTTTCCCCTGTATCTCCACAGTTGTCGTTCATAATGTCTGCATAGCGTGTAAGCCGTTCTCGGAGTCTCTGAAACTCACTTAGCGCCTTATCCAATTCCGACGGGTCTGGCAGCCCCGACATTGCCAAGCGTTTGGAAAGGGAATTGAGGACTTCCTTCTTATGGGCTTTGGTCGAGTGCAGTTCTAATATGAAGTCTCCAAGACCAGCGTCATCTAGCCTTTTCTTTACGACATCTAGTGCAGCCATCTTTTCCGCCAAGAAGAGAATGGACTGGCCTTTGCTCAAGGCAGCCGCAATGAGATTGGTTATGGTCTGGCTTTTTCCTGTCCCAGGAGGGCCTTTTATTACAAGGTTTCTCCCTTCCATGATGTCAACGATGGCTGAGAACTGAGATGAGTCTGCATCAGTGATAAGCAACGGAACTTTTCGCTCGATTTTCGGCTTATCGACGTCATATTCTTCTGGGTGGATGGAGTCCGTTTGCTCGTGGCCGGAAAGCAAGTCATTTAGAATAGGCTTGGCGTCCAATGGGTCATGTCCAGGCCACCTTGTTGGATCTAGATCGTGATACATAGCCAGGCGAGCGAACGAGAATAAACCGAAATTCACAAACCTACGGACCCGCCAGCGCTTGTGGTCTTTAATGCCGGATTGAACCTTTGCAAAATAAGATTCAGGGGTGTCCTCTTCCTCTAGCTCAGGAAGAACAAACCCAAAATCCCTGGACAAACGCTCCTGTAACGTCAGATTGATTTCGGTTTCGTCCCCAGTAGTAACTATGGAGTAACGGTAGGTCTGTCTTACTAGCGTTCGCTCTATCTTCACAGATTGGAAAAGTAGCGGAGAGAAAAAGGGGCTGTCGGCTGATTCTGATTCATACCACTCCAAAAATCCGAACACTGCGAATAAGACATTGACGCCCATCTCTGAAAATGCAGTGCGGGCGCCATCACGAATTGCACTCAAACGAGACTCCATTAAATCTGGAAAGAGTAGCGTTTGGATATAGTTATCGCCATGCGACTTCTTTTGTTCGCCCGCGGATTGCCGGGGTAAATCCCATGAGGGGTCTAAGCCTTTTGCTTTTGCATATTCCTGAGGTGACATAGTTTCTTGGGTCGCACGTGGCTTCCACCCCAGCCGGCGGCGAACTCGATCTCTCAACATTCTTTCAATCCTCTGCCCCGCGGCTGAGATCTCGTCTTCATTTTCTAACTTGGATCGGTCCTTTAAATATTGTTCATCAGTCAGCCGCGCTTCAGCCAGCGCTAACGCAAACTCACCAGACTTTTCATCTGAAAGCCATTCGCTAGGCTCAGGAAGAGCTGCAAAAATTAGCTCTTTCTCGGAAATTATTCTGTCAAAGAGGACATTAGGTAATTCGTCGATAACCCTAACCTGAGTACGGCTTTTCTGGTTAAACCTGAAGTTAACTAGTCGATTCCGATTCGTTAAATCTAGAAGTCGACTCCTCAGATCAGCAATGGAGTTTGCGGTAATGCGGCGACGGATGTCTTGCGCTTTATCGGCCATCTCTTCGGGTACCTCCATCAACTTTCCCTGATTGACCGCATACCTACTATTTCTTTCGCTTCCTTCCGTCGAGTCTGCGGGCCCTTTCATGGGACCTCGGTAGAAAGGGGCGTCGTGGCCCTAGGGCGCGGCAGCACTTGACGCTCACTTGAAACCCTCGTTGGGGGTAGAGGAATCCCGAGGATACCGTGATCCATGTGCCACTTAAGCCCATTCTCCGTTCTTAAGCTTTTTTTGGCAAACTGGACAATGGTATCGCTTCAATGTTGGTTGACCCCAACATTTGGGATGAACTGCTCATTCTTACGTCCGGCTAGGCGGGATAAACAGAGGTCCTGCTGGAGCGCCGGGGATTCGGAGCGGGTGACTGAAGGGCCTTGAGTGGAGTGTTTTGGAGCGCCGCCCGACCCCAACGCCTGCCTGGCGCCAGCATATGCAGGCGGGCTTTCCGCGCAAGGGCCGGGTGGCCGGGGGCTACTCCATTTCCAGGCCAGCAAGAGGTTGGGGTGAACCACAGACCTTCATCATCGCCCTTGGGACAGAGGTGGCCCTGGATCGGCATTGATGGGGAGGACAGGGCCGAACGAAAAGCCCTACCAGGCGAGGGGGTTGAAAGAGAGGGGGCCTGGAGCCAATAGCCGCAGATCATAGTCCGAGCGGTAGCTGGACGAGGTGGCCTGCCAGGTCTTGCGGACCGGGTCTGCCTTCCGGATGGCCATCCCTTTGGCGTAGGCGGCCCAGTCTTTGATCGCCAGGAGGATGACGACGTCGTTGGCGTTGCCGGTCATCGAATAGACGCCGACCAGCTCGCGCCCTACGCGACAAAGGAGGATCGTACGATCCGACCGTCTTGGACGACGGACACCCGGGCATCAGCCGGCTGACACCTGTCGCCAGCAAAAGGAGGAATCCGTCTTCAGGAACCTTCCGCGTCAGCTGTAGCCTGATGCGAAGGTCCTTCGATTGTCAAAACGATGCTCTGCGGCTGCGCAGGCATGCCCTTTAATTCGCCGACAAAGGCACGGATCATGGCTTCCAGGGTAGCGCTCACAAATGGGCGTAACTCTACCGACTTGCCATCCACGGCGAGTGAGAACCCGCGCGCCCCGTTCGCCGATTGAAGCAACGAGCGCTCAACGAAGTCTGCGAGGCCCGGTGTGTCATCCCGGTCAAAGTCAGGAACAGAAGAGGCGCGAGGCTGGCCTCGGCCAACAGTGGCGACAACGTGCGAGATCCCGTGCGGGACGTCTTCTCCGTTGTGAATCCAGATCTTAGGCGCGGAGCAGCGCTTGAAGCCCTCAGCGATGACGATGTGGTACGCCTGTCCCAAGGCCTCAACGATCCAATCCAGGGGCATATCACCAATGGTACGCTCCTTCTTGGTAAGAGCGCCAGGTGAACTGACGACGACTGCCTCCGCGCCGGAATCGAAGAGGCGCTCGCTATCGGTCCGGGGATCGCCGGAGTCATGACCGTGGGCGGCGTGTTTCACGGCGGCAACCCGATATCCTCGGCCAGCGAGCTGGCGCACAAGCCCGGATGCGACGGTTGTCTTCCCGCTGCCTGAAAAGCCGGAAATGACCACGAGTGGGATCGTCATAGCAGTTAATGAGCATCCGGACGCTTGGGCGGGCTGGTCTGTTTACTCTTCCGCTCCTTCCAGAACTGGAAGGCAAGCAGCCCGGTCAGCCCAGCGATGAGCACGCCCCAAAATGCAGTGAAGCCAGGCACGAGCCAGTCGTCTCCGCCCGGTCTGGCAACCGCGGACGGGGCGGTGCGGAGGCCGACGGGACTCCACAGCGAATAGGCCTTCATTCCGTTGCGCTCCTGGCGGGAGCCGTCCCAGACTGCAAAGGCAACCGGCACCGCCTGGCCTTCGGCAAATGTGAACTTGGCTTGCTGCCTCGGTACGGAGATGAGCACCTTCCAGCCGCCATTCACCCACTCGCCCAGCCCACGGGCATCTTGGTGATCCGTGGGCTCCAATGTCCCAAACCCCTCAGCGCGCATCTTCTGCACCGGGCCGATCTTTTCTTGCGCAAGCGGGTCTGCAAGGGTGTTGCCCACAGCAGCTGCGGTAAGATACTCCTTGCGCCCTTTGGTGAGGTAGTCAGTCGCCTCCGGTATCTTTCCCTCTGGCGCCCCCGAGTACTGGTAGTGATCCCCGACCATGTTGGGATGCGCTTCTTCCACATCAACAAGCCGGGCGAACTGCCAGTCACTCTTCCAGTGGTAGATCGTGACACCCCTGCCCGCCTCGCCCATCATGAAAGACGGAGGCTGTCCCTGGGGGTCTTCGGGAAACTGGATGGCAACCCCATCGCGGAACTGGGCCACGGTGCTTAGATCTGCATCCTTGTGAGCATCCAGCCACTCGACGAGGAATCCGACTCGCTCCGCATCGTATAGAACTCGGACCTGGATGGACTTGGCTCCAGCCTCCGTCACCCGAGGCACGACGATATTTTGCGGATGCATTGTGATCGTAGCGGGAAGCGCTTTCAGCCATGCAGAGTCGCTTGGAGATACCGGAAGTTGCGCAACCGGTGCGGCGATGATGTCCGCTTGAAGGACCTGCCCGTGCGCCCGGCCACGGCGGGAGCGAACCAGCCATGCCATCGAGGCTGCTGCGCCGGCGGTCACCACAGCTCGCCTGGTTACGGGACGTTCGAGAACGCTCATGTCGTTCCTCCTCCAACGGCTGCCGCCTGATCAAAGGCGCAGCCGTCAGTCTCCGGCTCTTCCTGAGGCATCGGCCCCCGATCCCTAGACATGGGGAGACGGAAGAGCGCGGTCTCGTTATTGATGTGGTGCTCCAGAACCACGGCCAAGCTCCAGTAGGCGCTCGCCTGGCCGGCCTTTCGCGTCACCCGGCGGGCAAAGGACTGTACCCACGGGGCCAGATGGTCGGAGAGAAAGGCCCGCTGGGCATCGCGGCAGATCTGCAGTTGCTCCTCAGTACCGGCGCGCTGCAGACAGTAGGCCTCTTTCCGGGCGAGCACCTGCATGAACTCCAGCTCCACCCCCAGATGATCCGGACGGTCCTTAATCTCCGGGTTGAGCTTCACACCGAAGGCCTGGTAAAAGGCAGTGAGGGAGGCGATCGCATGCGTCTTTTGAAAGATATGCGCCTGCCCGTACTCGGTCTCATAGGGTGGACAGTCCTTGGGGACGCCGTGGCCGAAGACACGGATGAATTCCTCCACAAGAGCGTCGTCCTCCATGGTCTTCAGTATCCGCAGCGCGCTCTCTGCGGCCTTCCGGAGGCCTTCGGGAAAGTCGCCGGCGGCAACGGCCTCCCCGGTCTGCCTGAGCTGCGCCACGGTCCCAGAAAAGGGGTACAGAAAGGCCAGAGACAGGAAATCGTAGACGCGCGCCCGGGCCAACGCCGGAGCCGCTAGATCGAGTTGTAGTGTTTGTCCGGGCGGATGTGCTGTGGCTCTTCCACGCTCACGCGGCATAGCTCCTTCCCGTCCTTTCCATACCCCACCACGGTATCGTTGTACATCTGCCAGGCCCGCCCTGCGATGGTGGCTTCAAAGACCTTGGGCCCTTCCAGTATCTCGTACCTGTAGATAACCTTTTGGGTAGCGCCAAAGAGTTGCTGCACCGCAAGCAGCTCCCGGTCCGGGGCGGCATACTTCGCCAGGGCCTCATCCACCCCTGGCCCGAACATCTGGCGCAGGTATGGCCGGGGGACCCAGCGCGGAGGGATATAAAAGCCGTTGGGCGCCAGGCCGAACTGGGGATACAGCGGAAGCGCGACCTTGGCAACCTTGACCAAGTAGTAGATCGGGTTCTGCCGGTCGGTGGTCCACGATCCGTCCCGGCTCACAGGCACAAGGCCCTGCAGCCGAATCTTGCCCGGGCATGCGGTCACACATCGTGTCTGCAGCGGCGTGCCGGGAGAGAGGGGGTCTGTGCCTTCCACGCGCGGGTAGCAGCCGACGCACTTTTCGCTGGTCCGCGTGGTGGGGCGGTACATGGATTTCTTGTACGGACACGCCGCCACACACTCGCGATAGCCGCGGCACCGCGATTCATCAATAAGCACCACGCCGTCTTCAGGGCGCTTATAGATAGCCTTCCTCGGACAGGCGGCGAGACAGGCGGGGTAGGCGCAGTGATTGCACAATCGCTGGAGGTAAAAGAACCACGCCTTGTGCTCCGGCAGCGCGCCGGACTCTATCACAGTGTCGCCAGGCTTGCTTGTGACCCCGGTGGCTGTGTCCTCATACCAGTTGGGGGTGCGCCACTCCTCATCCGATGGTTCGTAGCCGAGCGCCGCGCGAGTCTGCGGGGTCTCGCTCTCCGCTGCCTCAAAGACCGTCATCCCTTCATAGGTGCCGTACGGACGCGCGGTGCCGTCCTTGTTCGCAGTGGTCCATGACATCCGTTTCCCTGCCTGTTGGTGGGCGCTGTCCAGCATCCCCAGCAGCTTCACATCCCAGCCCCGTGGATAGCTCCCGTACGGCTTGGTTTCCACGTTGTTCCACCACATCTGCTCCTGGCCCTTGGAGAATGTCCAGGTGCTCTTGCAGGAGAACGTGCACGTTTGACAGCCGATGCAGCGATTGATGTTGAACACGAAGGCCCACTGCTCGCGCGGGTATGCCGCCGCATAGGGGTACGACATCTCCCGGCCGATCTGCCAGTTGTATACCTTAGCCATGGTGGCCGCCTCCTGAGATCCAGCCGCCGCGCCATTCGCGCGCCAACTCCGCGATCCTCGCCTTCGCATTCTCCGGGCCGAGTGACCGCCACAACTGATGCGTGGCTCCGTAACACGGCGACCTGAACAGCATGCGTATCTGCTCTTCCGGCCAGCCCATCGAAAGGTACTCAACCACGATCTGATCGAGCGCTTCCGCGGGGTCTGCGCCCTCCAGCGCTACTGCCACAAGCTCCATCGGGTCTCCATCGTCGTGCTGCTGGCTCATGGATGGCCGTCCTTATGTCACCCGGGTGATGTCACCCTGGAGGTACCGCTGCATTGTGGCGTTCTCGTTGCCAGGGGTTACGCCGCTTCTTCCAGGCTCCCACACGCCCACGCCGCCGATCCCTCCCGGTTCAGCCTTGGTGATCCGCACCAGGGTCTCCTTGGGAACAGTGTTGACAGCGTGGTTGTCCGCTTCGCCTCCGAACATGAAGGCCATCTCGACCTTTTTCTTGTGAAAGAGCGTGTCTGTCTGGTGCATGGGCATGGACCAGTCCCGGGTGATGCTCTGATGCGAGCCATACCGCAGGTTGGCCTGATACCCGGTGTCGTGGGAGAGGGCCCGGCCGTCGGCGCGTGTCTCATGGGCCAGCACGCTCTTTTCCGTCGCCATGAACGGCGAATGCTTCATCATGACAACCTGGTAGGGATACGCCGGATTGAAGCGGACTCGGAGCATGAGGCGCGCCACTTTGTAGAACGGGTCCTTCGGGTCGGCGTTGAGATACGGGCGGTCTGCCGGGTTGGCGTCAACATACACGTAGTCGCCGTCCTGGATGCCCAGGTCCTTTGCCGCCTGAGGATGGATGTGGAGCTGATGTTCGGTGACGCCCGGCAGCCGCTTATCGGTGCGGAACTGATCGCTGAAGTTGGATTCCCACGCTTGATGCCAGTCTTCGGCGCTCCACTGTGAATGGACCCGGTGGCGGCCCTTGGGGGTGAGGGCGTAGAAAGAGAAACCCTGCCGCCAAAGCGGGTTGACCGTTCGCTTCGCCTCGGCCCATGACATCTTGTTGTTGGCGATGGTGCGAAGATCGGCGTCCAGCACCGCGCGCTGCAGCATCTCCGGAGTTACGCCGAAGTTGTCCGGGCGGACGTAGGGGTTCGTGGAGATGATCACATTCGGGAGATACGGGGTTGCTTCCGGCCCTTCCCGGTGCACGATGAAGTTCTCGCCCGCGGTGATGGCTTCCGGGATATCGGTATAGGCGTTCAGGCGCCCGGTATCCGTGTAGAAGGGCTGGTTCTCCGCGATCTGCTCGTAGAACGGCTGCCTTGGGTAGGTGCGGAAAAGCATCAGCGCCGCGCCCGGCACGCCGTACCTCCCAGCCATGATGTCGCTCACCTTATAGCCCGACGTGGTCGTCGAACCGTCCAACAGCCGTTGGATGTAGACCTCCGGCTTGCCCTCGATGGCGAATCTCCAATAATCCGCAAACCGGCGGTCGTTAAGCTGCCGTGCCAGCTCCTGCGCCACCCCCGCCAGGATCGCCACGTCGTCCTTCGTATCGTAGAGCGGCTTGAGGCCTCCACCGCCCCAGATCTGAAGGAATGGGTTGGAGCAAGAGGCGGTGACTTCCAGCGTCTGGAACTCCAGCCAGGAGTTGGCCGGAAGGTTGATATCCGCGTACTCCCCGGAGGACGTCATCTCGATATCCTGGTTGATGATAACGTCAATCTTGGGGTTGACGTTCTTCACCACGCCATAGGCCCACTTGGCGTTATTGATCAGGTTCACATTCGTGAACCAGAGGAACTTGGTGGGGGTCGGCATGTGGGTCTTGCCGGTGAAGTTGCGTCGTCCGTACCTCGGCGTATCCACGATGAGCGCCTGGTCGCCATGATCCCAGTAGGCCGGCTCCTCGTCTTTGGTGTAGGCGCGGACCCGTACAGCGGCGCCTGATGCGGCCGGATTCAACTCCGGGTCGAACGGGTCCTCGGCGATATACCCCTTGAATCCGGGGCCCGACCACGGGGCGCTCTGGAACAGGGCGGCCTTGTAGTTGCCGGCCCATGGGAAACAGCCGGCGCCGGGCTTCCCCACATTGCCGGTCAGCATGAGCGGGAGGAACGTGGCCCGGTTGTGCAACGTGGCGTGGAAGTAATGGTTGACGCCTTCCCCCACGTGGATCGCCACCGGCTTGATCGTGGCGATGTCCTTGGCGAGCCGCTCGATGAGGTCCCTGGGGGAGCCGGTGATCTCCGCGACGGTGCCAAGGTCGTAATCCTTGAGGTGTATCTTGTACAGCTCCCACAGTGTCATCACCTGCACCGACGTTCCATCACGGAGACGGACGGTCCCCTGCCACTCCAGTTCCGGATCTATGCCTGCTTGCATCATGCGCGCGCCAACATGGTCGCGGGTCACGGGCTTCAGTGTCCCCCGGTCGCGCACCACATAGTCGCCGAGCCTTTCATACTGGTCCTGTTTGAGGTGCTGGACCTCGAAGCTCGGGCCGTCAGGGCGAAGGCCGAGTTTGTAGTCGGGGAACACATCACCGGCTTGCAGCCGTTTCAGCGTGTCCGTGCGCACCAAGAGAGGGAGATCGGTGAATTGCTTGACGAACGCCTCGTCGTACCAGCGGTTCTCCATGATGATCTTGGACACGCAGAGAAAGATGGCGGTATCAGATATGCCCGGACGGGCGGAGATCCAGTAGTCCGCCTTTGTGGTCGGGGGGCTGTACTCTGGGGAGATCACCACGATCTTCGCGCCGCGCTCCATGATTTCGACGAAGAAGTGGCTCTCCGGCATCTTGTTTTCCACGAGGTTCTTGCCTACCTGGATGTGCAGCTTCGAATAGCGCAGGTCGTTGAAATCGCAGTCCGAGGCCTGCAGTCCGTGGACGAACGGCTGCCCGGGGGCCTGGTCGCCATGCCAGGTGTAGTTGGACCAGTTGCGGCCGCCCAAGGCTTGCCCCGGGCTCACGCCGCGCACGTGGGCATCGAGGACCGCCAAAAGGTTGGACATCCGGTAGAGGCCGTACTTCCCGATGACGCCGGTAAGACCCATGCCGCCACGCAGCTTCATCGTCCGCGTGCCCGCGCCCTGCATCTCCTCCACCATCTCCGGCTGATAGCCATCATTCCGCAGACGGCTCTGTCCCCGAGAGCCGCTATACGTCCCGGCGACCGCCCGCATCGCCCTGGCGATGTAGCTGAAGGCTTCATCCCAGGTGACGCGCACAAAGGTGTCTGTGCCTCTGGAGTTGAACTTATAGGTATCTCGAAGGGCGGCGTTGTCCGAGAGAGACGGGAATCCATCGTCGGCCCATTGCTTCCAGCCCTTGCGTATCGTTGGATACTTGAGGCGGTACGGCCCATAGACCCGGCGGTGCATCGTGAATCCCTTGCTGCACCCGCGCGGATTCCACGCGGCGGTAGCCTTGTTGCCGTAAAGGTCGCTCACATTGCCGGAATCGTAGTTCTGCTCCGTCCGCAGCACGACCCCATCTTTCACAAAAGAGCGCAAACGACAGGCATGCGTGTCATTCGGCGAGCAGATCCAGGTGAAGGAGGAGTCATAGGCGTATTGATCGCGGTACACCGTTTCCCAGGCACGGTTGGCGTATGCCGCGAGCGGGTTGGTTTCCTGAGTGAGCGGGATCAGGGTCCGTGACGCGAGAGCCGGTTCCAGGCGGAGCGACGACGTGATCTGCAGCGCCCCTGCGCCGAGGGCAAGGGCTCCGGTAGCCTTCAAGAATCGTCGTCGAGTGATACCGCTGGGTTTGCCTTCTTCCTCTGTGCTGCTCATTAGGACCTCATTTCGATGACTGGATGTGATGTCCTGTACGGTGACCAGCTAACCGAAGCCTAAGCAGGCCTTGTGAAGAAGCTGTGAACCTAAACGTGGAGACCGTGAAAAACCTGTGAAAATAAGCACGAGCGCTGGTTTGCGCAATCCCACCGGTCTGGTTACACCAGAGCAGCCTAGGTAGGGCCGGTCAGGCTTTACCAGGCGAGGGGGTTGAACGAAAGGGGGCCTGGAGTCAGGAGCCGCAGATCATAGTCCGAGCGGTAGCTGGACGAGGTGGCTTGCCAGGTCTTGCGGACCGGGTCTGCCTTCCGGATGGCCATCCCTTTGGCGTAGGCGGCCCAGTCTTTGATCGCCAGGAGGATGACGACGTCGTTGGCGTTGCCGATCATGGACCAGACGCCGACCAGCTGGCGCCCTACACGCTGGGTCGCCTCCAGGAAATTATCGTGGTAGTGGTTCAGGTAGTCGTTGCGCCTGCCGGGGAGGACGCGGATATATTCGTGCATGAAGACGCGGGCCTGGAGCCCCTGGGCCTGGAGGTCATGGAGCGTGGGGCAGAAGAAGCCCGGCTCCATGGTGATGGACGAGCCGCCGGTGCGCAGCTTCCAATCCGGGTCGGCCCAGGAGACGATGCCACCTGGGCCGGGGTAGCGCTCCATCACCTTGGCGTACTGCGCCCAGTCGTCGAACTCCCAGAGGAAGTAGACCTCGTGCCACTTGCCGGTGGCGCCCACCGTGTGGAAGAGCCCCATGCACCGGGGGATCATATCGTTCAGGCGGCGGGCGCCCTTATCCAGCTGGGCGTAGTAGGCCTCAACCTGCCCCGGGGCGATGTCCACGCGCTCCTGAAGGTAGACGTGCATGGGCGATATGGTACAGCAACGCAGCAATAATGGAAGCGGGCACGAGGCAGGGAACCGAGCGCCCCTATTGCAGGGGCGAAAAGTCCGTCGCCTCCAGGAAGCGGCGCGACCGCGAGGCGATGGAGGGGGCCACCTTCGCCCACCAGGCCTTGACGGCCGGGTCCTGGCTGACGCCCTTGCGCTGCCGCCAAAAGCCGTCCAGGCCGTCTATCCCCCAGAGGACAACCACCGTGTTGCCCTCTCCCTTCATCTCCATGGGCGGGGTGACCCACGAGCCGATGAGCGCCAGCCCCCGCTCCTTGGCCCTGGGCAGGTAGTCCTTCGCGAAGGCGGCGTTGAAGGCGCGCAGCCTCCCGGGCTTGAGCGTGATCTCGTCCACCACATAGATCATATGGGTTACGCCTTCTTCACCGGCTGGCGGCGCTCCTTGGCCTTGAAGTGCGGGATGACCTTCTCGCCGAAGAGCTCCAGGGAGCGCATGATGTGCTCATGCTTGATGTGGCCCACCTGCATCAGGCAGAGGAGCCGCTGGAAGCCGGCTTTCTCATAGTTCTCGATCTTCTCGATGCAGTGGTCCGGGTCGCCGATGATGATCATGTCCTGGGCGTCCAGCTCCTCCACACTGACCTCTTTGCGCGCGATCTTCTGGATGAGCGGATGCCGCGTCAGGATGTCCTGGTAGGCGGCCGTCTCCGTCTGCCCCATCTGCTCCAGGGCCGCGAAGCCCCGGGCGGCGTAGTTGATGTAGTACATCGCGCCGTCGCCGCCGCCGTTGGCATAGGCCTGCTTGTGGCTCTCGGCGCAGTGGACGATGGTGAAGACGCCCACCTCGTTGTTGACGAAGGCCCCCGCCGGGTCGCAGGTCTCGATGGCCTTGTAGTAGTTCTTCATCCGCCGCTGGAGCTCTTCCACCCCGGTCAGGAGCGTCATCCCGAGCACGCCCAGCCCGTTCTTGCCGGCAAGCTCCCAGCTTTCCGGCCCGGTGGAGGCCACCCACATCCTGGGGTGGGGCTTCTGCAGGGGCTTCGGCACGATGGAGCGCTCGGGGATGTTGAAGTAGCGCCCCTCATAGGAGAAGGGGTCCTTCTGCCACATCTGGGGAATGATGCGCACCGCCTCCTGCCACTGCTGGCGCGACTCATCGGCGTTCATCCCAAAGCCCTCGTTCTCCCGGGGGCTGGAGCGCCCGGTGCCGAACTCCACGCGGCCGTTGCTGATGATGTCCAGGGTGGCGACACGCTCGGCCACGCGCACCGGGTGGTTGAAGCGCCGGGGCAGGAGCGTCACGCCGTGGCCCAGGCGGATGTTGTTGGTGCGAGCCGCCAGGTTGCCCAGGATGACTTCGGGCGCGGAGGAGTGGGAGAACTCCTTGAGGAAGTGGTGCTCGACTAACCAGATGGTGTCAAAGCCCATCTTATCGGCAAGCTCCGCCTGTTGGATGGTCTCCCAGAACTTGCGATACTCGGCGTCCGGCCCGGGCTGCGGCTCGGGCATCTGGATCTCGTACAGCAGGTCTATCTTCACGTGCGCCTCCCCGGCGAGTCTGGCGGACGGCGCTACTCTAGCAAGCGGCGGCGAACAACGCAAAGGGCGGCGACTGCGGGAGGGCCGATGCGCGGCCTACTGCTTGGCGATGGTGGCCTTCTGGCGGCCCATCTTCCAGAGGCGGCCTCGGACGCGGGCGCTCAGCTTGAGCTTGCCCTCTGTGCTGTCCTGGTAGTAGAAGGTCGCCTCGCTCTGAGAGACGGGGATATCCAGATGCAGCGACTCTGAGGTAAAGGGCCCATCAGGCGTCTTGGCGAACTTGCCCGTCGGCGAGCTCGTCTCGATGACGATCCCCATGGGCGTGCGCTTCACGGCAAGGTAGCGCCCGGCAAAGCCGCGCACCTTCACGCGGATCAGCCCGGAGGGCTGGCTGGGCGCCAGGGACGATTGCGCAGCCGGGGACACTGGAAATACGGGGCCGGGGAACCCGCTACGCCAGGACGCCGGACTCCATGAGGCCGAGCCACTCTTCGTCTGACATCTTGAGGATCTGGGTGCAGACGTACTCGGTGTCCTGGCCAAGGACGGGGGCACCCCGGGGAACGGACGTATCGGCGTTGGAGTAGGTGACAGGCGAGCGCCGGGTGACGGCTTTGCCTATCTCCGGGTGATCGAATGTCTGGAAGAAGCTTCGGGCGGCAAAGTTCGGGTCCTCCACAAGACGGCGGCCATCGTTGACCACGCCGGCAGGGACGCCTAAGGCCTGCAGCGTCTGCATGATCTGCTCCGGGGAGCGCCCACCGGTCCACGCTTCAATGTGCGCGTCAAGCTCCTTGAGGTGCTCCAGGCGGCCCAAGAGAGTGGCGAATTTCTCTTGCTTGCTCCAGGCAGGGTCGCCCATGGCCTGAAGGAGGCCGTTCCAGTGAGCATCGGTGAAGACGGCGATGGCGCACCAGCGGTCATCGCCTTTGCACCTGTAGGCATTGTGCGGGGCGGCATAGTTGGAATAGTTGCCGTTGCGCACGCTATCGCGGTTGTTGACGGTGCCCTCAAGAAGGGTAGGGCCTAAGAAGTGCATGGAGGCTTCTACCTGGGAGTTATCTATGTAAAGGCCCTTGCCCGTCCGGCGGCGGTAATCCAGTGCGCCAAGGACGGCGGTGACGGCGAAGGGCGGCGCCGTGAAGTCTGTGTAGGCTATGCTGCCGAAGGGCTCTTTATCCGGGAACCCGGTGATCTGGTTGAAGCCGGCGAAGCCCTGGAGGTGAAAGCCCAGGCCGTGGTAGTGGGCGAAGGGCCCGGTCTGCCCCAGGGAGGACATGCTGATCATGATGATGTCCTCGTTCACCTTCTTGAAGTTCTCATAGGTGAAGCCCCATTCCTGCATGGTGCCGGGGGCGTAGTTCTCGATCACAACATCGGCCCAGGCGGCGAGCTTCATGGCGATCTCTCGCCCCTTGGGAGAGCCCATGTTCAGCGCCATGCTGAACTTGCCGGAGTTCATCGCGGCCCAGACGCCGCTGCGGTTGGTGCCGGGCTTGTTGTCCCGGTAAGGCTGGAAGTGGCGCATGACGTCTTGGCGCTTCACCGTCTCGACCTTCACCACTGCCGCGCCATTGTCGGAGAGGAACTTGGTGGCGAAGGGCCCGGCGATCATCCAGGAGAAATCGAGGACTTTCACATCGGAGAGGAGGCGTTTCATGGGCGGGCCCTCTTTCCGGCGCCGAGGGCCTTGGCGAAGTAGTCGTCCACTTCCACCAAGGGGCGCACTTCAAACTCGACCCAGTTGAAGAGGGGATAGGAGGTGAGGTCGTCCATCAATGCCTTGTGGGAGGCGGCGTTGAAGATGGTGATGCCTCCACCGCCGGGGAAGACGTAGATGGCCTCTATGACGCCGCGCTTACGTCGGGCGTCTATGTAGGCCTTGGCGGCGCGGACTTTCCCGAGGGGCAGTTCGCTGAAGGCGCCGCGGTGCTTGGTGAGGAGGAGGTATTTCATCGCGAGCGACCTAATCCCCCACCACTTTCTTGAGAAGGAATGGGGTGCAATGCTGTAAGCCTAGGTTCAAGATATGCCCTTCGCATCAGATAACGCCCGCTTCCGCTAGAGAGATCAGCTCGTCCTTGGTCAGGCCGAGATCCTTCAGGTATATCTCATCGTTGTGCTCGCCCACCAGGGGGGCGCGGCCACGGGTGCCCCAGGGCGCGCCGTGGACCTTCCAATAGGGGCCGGGATACCTCAACGCGCGCCCAAGCTCGGGGTGTTCCACGTCCACCCAGAATTCGCGCGCCTTCAAGTGGCGATGGGCGAGGGCGTCTTTGATCGTGTTCACGGGGTAGATCATCATGTGGCGCTTGAGGGAGCCTTCCACCAGCTGCTCCTTGGTGTGGCGCATGAAGAACTCGCTGAAGACTTCGTCCCACTTGTCCAGCTGGGGCTGGGTGATATCCAGCATGTCTATGTCTTCCCACTTGGTCCCCTTGAGGCCGGTGTGCTGGCCATCCTCTTCCGCCCAGTCAATGATGAGGTGGGTGCGACGGCCCACCGCTCCTCCGGTGAAGAGCCGCCAGGTGACGAAGCCGTCCTTGCAGGGCCAGACGAGGCGCATGAGGATCTTGCCGCGTATCATCTTGGCGCCGACGCGGTTGGTCCCTTCCTTCTTGTTCATGATCCACTCTTGCATCGGCGGATCGAACATGAGAGCGAGGGCCTCTTGGATGCAGACATCAATATGCTGACCTTCGCCCGACTTCACACGGTCGTAGTGGGCGGCCAGGCTCGCCGCCGCGCCGTAGATGCCGCCGTGGTTGTAGGCCTGATCCTGGCTCATGCGAATGGGCGGTGAATCATGGTACCCGTTCTCCGACATGAAGCCGCCCATGCCCATCAGGATGAGGTCTGAGGCCTCATAGTTCTTGTACGGCCCGGTCTGGCCGAAGGGCGTGATGGAGGTGAGGACGATGTCCTTCTTGATCTTGCGCAGGGAGTCATAGCCCAAGCCCAGGCGGTCAAGATAGCCCGGCTTGAAGGATTCGAGAACGAAATCGGCCTTGGCGACGAGGCGACGGAAGAGGTCGCGGCCGTCCGCCGTTTCCAGGTTGAGCGTGATGCCGCGCTTGCTGAGGTTATAGGCGCACCAATAGAGACTGCGGTTGCGATCGGGGATGTCATCAATGAAGGGGCCGAGGTCGCGGGCGGAGTCGCCGCCGGGAGGCTCGATCTTCACGACGTCGGCGCCCATCTCGGCGAGGACCTTGCCGCACAGATGGCCTTTCAGGTCCGTCAGATCGAGGACGCGATAGGGGGCCAGGAGGCTCGGCATATCTTGAGCAGGCGACATAGTGGCGTAGTGTAGCAGATGGGATAAGGAGGAACTTGATTCGACCTAACCCCTTCCCTGAGAGGGGATAGGCATTTCGCTCATCTAATCAAGCGTGTTCGCACATAGCAGTTTGAACGAGCGTGCAACGCGCTATCTGCGTTTACACTCTGGCGGGAAGCGCCACGACGGCTCTGCCGGGGGCTGTCTTTTCGCCTTTACCGTTCTCTACCCACAGATCAAGGTCAACCAGGTGGTCGTGGCCCTCTGTCCTCTTGGCCTTCACTACGGCCTTGGCCGTCAGCGTTTCGTTCACCACATCCATCTTGCGGTAGGAGACTTCCAGCTTCCGCACCCAGAGGTCGTCGCCACCCCAATTGGTGAGGACGTTGCACATATAGGCGAGCTTAAGGTTGCCCATGACGATGACATCGGGCAGCTTGGCGACGTTCTTAGCGTAGTCAGGATCCATATGGATGGGAATCAGCTCATCGTTCGCGCCGGCGAAACGGTTGAGCTCCATGTACCCAGCCTTGATCGTATAGGAAGGCAGCTCCTGGCCGACTTGGACATCTTCGAAATAGACTTTTGCCATTGGTAACCTCTGTGGCGTTATGTTTCTCAAGCGGGCGACTATGATTCTTTATAGAGGGCGACCACGCGTGGTCGCCCTCTACATCATTAGTTATTCCTTGCGGACCTGGTCGGGGCCGTAGATGCGGAGAAGGGTCTGGCGGGCGGTGGCGACCTTCTCTCCCTTTTGATCTATGAAGTCGCCCTCGAAGCCAAGGATGAGCATCACACCGCCATCGTCCCTAGGCGACTCCTTGAGGCTGGAGAGCTTCCCGCGAGCGGTGAGGACGTCGCCCGGCTTGATAGGCTTATACATCTCGTACTCGTTGCCGCCGTTCATGCCCACTCGATACTTGCCCATGGTGGGGTTGACACGCTCCACCGTCTGGCCCAGCCACTTCATGCTGGTGACGAAGCTGGGGGGCGCGATGATGGAGCCATACTTGGACTTTTTGCCGTGCTCTTCATCGTAGTAGAGAGGGTTCGGCTTGTTGGGCCAGGCGATGGCCTGCGCAAACTTCTGGATATCGTGCTTTTCGATTTCGGTCTTGATGGGGGCGGACTCAACGCCGATGAGCGCCTCCGCATCTTTGGTGATGACCTTGTTACCCATGCATCCTCCAGGGGAAGGAGTCTTGAACGCGCCACATGATACACAGGCGCATAGGGCGAGGCAACGGACAAACCTTCGCAAGGGCGTAGTGTGCTGCGCTATAGAGGGCGCCGCTCGCCGGTCTATGCGACTAGCCGCGGAGAGCCGCCTATGGCATAGTGCCAAGGGCATATACGAAGTCATGCCCTCCACATGTTCAAGGGATCTTCCATGAGCAAGAGACACCGTTCGCTGAACACCCACCTGGACCGCCTAGGCTGCTTTGTGATGCTGCCATTAGCGCTGCCGCTGGCGGTCTTAGGGCTTATCGCAAAGGCCGTGGGCAGTCTTTCGCCGCTCTGAGCCTCCCCCGCCCAAAAGAGAACCTATCCCGGCCCTTCGGCTACAATTGATTCGCTATGGCTGAGCAACCCCCGGTCCCAAGCGGGCCGATGTCTCCAGATGCGCGCGAACGCCTGTCCACCCTGCGGGAAAGGCTGCTCCACCTCCACAAGATGCTGCTGGACGATGAGCGCGCCGCCTACGAGCGCACCTTCGGGCGCATCAAGACGAACGGCGAGTTCTTCCGGCTCGTCGTCGGCGATGAGTGGTTCGCCTGGCTGCGGCAGATCTCGGCGCTCATCGTGCGGATAGACGAGCTCCTGGAATCGGAGGAGGAGAACACCGCCTCCGCCGCGCACAAGGTGCTGGTCTACACGCGATCGTTGCTGACGCCGACGGAGGAGGGCGACGGCTTCGGCCGGAGCTACTTCGTGGCGATCCAGCGGGAGCCGCACGTGGTGCTGGCGCACGCAGAGGTGCGGAAGCTCCTGGCGGGGTAGACCACGCGCCACAGATGCCCGAGGCGCACGGCGTCACGTGCCCGATTCTTTGTCCCTCCACAGGTCCAATCGCAGCCGACTTCGCCCCGCCCTCTACAAGCCTCCCCGGATGCGGTTGTCCCGCCTGGTATCATGTCGGCAATTTCCCCGAGGGAGGCTGAGCGATGGACGTCACAACACGCATGGTGGACATTCCCGGCGACGGCGCGCCGATGCAGACCTACATCGCGGAGCCGAAGGACTACGGGACGTACTCTGTAGTGCTCATCTTCATGCACGGCCTGGGCCTGGACGCTTGGATGAAGAGCGCGGCCCAGCGCTTCGCGTCAGAGGGCTTTGTGGCCGTCATGCCCAATATGTACTACCGCGCCGGTAGGGAGACCACATTTCAGATGGGCGACCCGCGCGTCATGCCGACCTTGAACGGGCTGGTGGATGCGCAGACGAACGCCGATACCCGCATCGCACTGGACTATATCAAGACCCTTTCCAAGGCCCGGGCCGATAGGATCGCCTGCACAGGCTACTGCATGGGAGGGACGCTCTCCTGGCTGGCCGCCTGCCTGAATCGGGATATCAAGGCCGCCGCCGTCTATTACTCAGGCAGCATCGTGGCCAGGGAGACGACGCTTCAGCGACCCATATCGCCGCACCGCTATGCGGAGCTGCTCACCGCGCCGGTGCTGGGCTGCTTCGGCGAGACGGACGCGAACCTTACGCCGGCCGACGTGCGCCAGGTGGAGGCTGACCTGAGGCGGCTGGGTAAGGTCCACGATTTCAAGATCTACCCCGGCGTGGGCCATGCCTTTGCCTGCGATGCGCGCCTCCAGGCCTACAACCGGGAGGCCGCCGAGGACGCCTGGAAGCGCACCCTCGGCTAGTTCAGAAAACACCTGGCCTAGACCGCCGTTTGGTCGTGCGTAGAAGTGTCTTGGCGACGCGCCGTGCATTATGTCCAGTCGCTGGCATGCTGGTCTCAACAGAAGGACAACAGAAGTGATCCGCTGCTCGTTTCCGCATGCCGCTCCAGGGTTGACACCTGAAGCGGACTTCGCCTATACTAAATCGTCCCCTGTACTCCTTCGCTAGGGATTTTTCTGTCCCTAAATGCACGTGCGAAAGGGGGTGACTGTCATGGTCGAAGTTCGACTCGCCCCAGACGAGACCTTCGAAAGTCTCCTCAAGAGATTCAACCGGAAAGTACAACAGGACGGCATCCTCGCAGAGGCCCGCCGTCGTGAACACTATGAGCCACCCAGCGTTGTGAGGAAGAAGAAAGAGGCGGCCAAGCGCCGCAAGAGCTCCCGGCAGAAGAACGCCTAAGCTCTCCGCTCACCTTCTATGAGCCTCCTCCAACGGCTTGACGCTGACCTGAAGGATGCCATGCGCGCCCGCGATCAGACGCGCATGGACACGATCCGGCACGTCAAAACGGCCGCCACGATGGCCGAGGTCAAGCAAGGCAGCGCCCTTACCGATGCCCAGGTTGAGGAGATCATCGCGCGCCTGGTGAAACAACGCCGGGAGAGCATCGAGATGTTCCTGAAGGGCAACCGGCAGGACCTCGCCACAAAGGAAGAATCGGAGATCAAGGTGCTGCAGGCCTACCTGCCGCAGCAGATGTCCGCCGACGATATCAAGGCCGCGGTGAAGAAGATCATCGAAGAGGTGGGCGCGAAAGGCCCCGGCGATAAGGGCAAGGTGATGGGCAAGCTGATGCCGCTGGTCAAGGGCAAGGCCGACGGCCAGATGGTGAACACCATCGTGACGGAGACGCTGGCGAGCCTGTAGCCCGTTCGCAGATGCAACGCAGAAAGCCCCGCCAAGTGCGGGGCTTTTCTCTTATAATGAGCGCGTCCCGGTGCGACATCGGGGCGTTGGAGTGACGCTATGCGCTTCGGCGTAGTGGTTTTCCCAGGGACGTGGAGCGACCGAGATTGTCATCACGTCATCGAGCACGTGCTCCATGAACCGGTGGAGTACGTGTGGCACAAGGATACGGACATCACGCGCTTCGACTGCGTGATCCTCCCCGGCGGCTTCTCCTACGGCGATTATTTGCGCACCGGCGCCATCGCGCGCTTCTCCCCGGTGATGAAGGCGGTGGAGGAGCATGCGGCGAAGGGCAAGCTCGTCATCGGCATCTGCAACGGCTTCCAGATCCTCTGTGAATCGGGCCTGCTCCCCGGAGTGCTGATGCGCAACCGGGACCTGGAGTTCCACTGTGAATGGGTGCACCTCCGCACGGAGACGACGGCGACGCCGTTCACCAGCGCCTGCAGGCAAGGCCAAGTGCTGCGCATCCCGATCTCCCACGGCGAAGGGCGCTACTACGCCGACGAGGCGACGCTGCGGGATCTGAGCGCGGGCAACCAGGTGGTCTTCCGCTACAGCACGCCCGAGGGCGCGCTGACAGACTCGGCGAACCCCAACGGCTCCCTGGAGAACATCGCGGGCATCTGCAATAAGGGGCGGAACGTCCTTGGCATGATGCCGCACCCGGAGCGCTGTGCCGAAGATATCCTAGGTGGGCACGATGGCGTCTACATCTTTAAGTCCATCGTGGAGCGCGCGAAGGCGGCGAGGTAGGCACCCCCCGTTATCGCCGCACCACTTTCGTCGCCTTTATGGAGAATTCTAGCGGAACGTCAACAGCGCCCTTCGGTAGAACCCACCAGCCAGGTCTCTTCTCAACCATCCCTGGCCAGCGCACCCACGATAGCTCTCGATGCTCTCGAAGCCATTCAAGCGTCAGGCCAGCGTCGATAAGCGCCGTCACCATTTCACCTAAGCCATGGTTCCATTCATAACTGCGCGGGTGTTTAAGCACTCCATCACCGGCATATGTCTTTGGGTCGTCGTACATCACTGCCTTCGGCACTTCGAAGTAGGGGTTAGCAAAGCGAGGGCCTTCAGGCCCTAAGTTGTCGCTCGCGGCCAACGCGATGGGGTGGACATCATGAACATAGAACACGCCTCCCAGCTTGAGGCAACGGGCAACAACACGAGCCCACTTCCGGATATCTGGAAGCCAGCAGAGCGCCCCAACACCTGTGTAGACAACGTCATACCGTTTGCGCAGGACTGATGGCGCCGCGTAGACGTCTGATACCACGAATCGGCCTGGTGTCTTCGCTTCGCGACTTAATTTCTTAGCTGCTGCGATAGCTTTGGGAGAAAAGTCGAGGCCCGTAACATCAGCCCCCAAACGCGCCCAGGATAACGTATCAGTCCCAATATGGCACTGTAGGTGCAGCAGGCTCTTGCCTCGAACGTCACCTAGCTCCTTACTCGCAAACTCAATGACCGGCCGTATCAGGGCAGGGTCTGCGATAAAACCAGTAAGGTCATAGTTGGTCGACCCAACGTGAATTGGCACACGGTCATCCCAGTTTTTCTTATTTGCGGCAATCTGTTTCGCTATGCCCATAGGCTCGCCTACAGCAATCCTCTTACGTTGAACGTCGTATCCTTCAGCTTGTCCAAGCTGGCCGATAGGTCCTTCTTCCGGCGGATAAGGCGCTGGTAGACGGGGAACTCCTTGGCGTCCGTGTTGATGGAGAAGTAGGCCGTCAGCGCGCCGCCCTTCAGATAGAGCGCCGTGAACTTCCCGGCGGCCACATCGCCTCGGAGCAGCGTCTGGTCGTGCTCATGTTCATCGCCTGCGAACTCCAGGTGCAGGTCAAAGATGTCCGACCAGACGTAGGAGAGCAGGTCGTACTTCATCTCTTTGCCCGCCATGTTCATCCCGGCCACTTGGCCCGAGTATTCGGCGTGGCCCCAGTGCTCCACGCGCCGCTGCCTGCCGAAGACGGGGTCTGGGAAGCTGGCGATATCGCCCGCGGCATAGATGTTGGGATGCGAGGTGTGCATCGTCTCGTCAACGACGAGACCGTTCTCAATCTTCAGGCCCCCTGAGCGCGCTAACTCCAGGTTCGGGATAAGGCCGATGCCCACGCAGACCATATCGCAGGCGATCTCCTTGCCCGCCTTGGTCTTCACTCCCGTCACATGCCCCTGGCCCGTGATTTCCGCCAGGGAGTCGCTGGTGAGGAAGGTGATGCCCCTCTCTTGGCAATAGCGTTGGACGTACTGGGCCAGCCCTTCGCCCGCAAAGCGGGGCCAGATATGCGGCAGCATCTCCACGACGGTCACCTGGAGGCCCATCTGGACGAGGGAGGCGGCAAGCTCCATGCCGATGAAGCCCGCGCCCACAAGGACAGCGCGTTTGCCCGGCTTGGCCTCCGCCGCGATGGCCTCCGCGTCCGCAAGGGAGCGCAGGTAGTGGACGCCCTTGCTGTGCGCGCCGGGGACGTTGAGCGGCACGGGACGCCCGCCGGTGGCGATGAGCAGCTTCTCGTAGCGAATCGTCGTCTCGTCCTCAAGGGTGACGGTGGCGCGGGCGGCGTCTAGGCTTTGGGCTTTCTTCCCAAGGATTGTCGTGACACCGTTCTCCGCATAGAAGCTCTCCGGGAGGAAAAAGAGCTTCTCGCGCGGCTTCTCGCCGCGGAGGAAGTACTTGGAGAGCGGCGGACGATCATACGGGAGGACGGGCTCATCCGAGATAAGGGTGACTGAGCCGGTGGGGTCGAGCTTTTTGATCTGCTTGAGCGCCTCATTCGCGGCGATGCCGCCGCCAGCGAGGAGATATTTGGTGGAGTCCATGGGGGCTCTTCCTGGGGAGATGGGGAGGGCTATTGTCCCAACCATGCGAGAGGGGTGTCAAGGAAGAACGCTTGCAACCTTGACAGACACCACACAGGAGTGTACCTTTCCGGTATGCGCACATAGGAGGGGACCATGGCTGCGACAAGACCTGCCCCGTATCCTGTCAATCTGACGGGCGAACTGGAAGAGCCGCTCTCCCGGTGGCTTTGGCTGGTGAAATGGCTCCTCCTCATCCCGCATTGGATCGTGCTCTGCATCCTCTCCATCGCCGCCGTTTTCACGTTCATCGCCTCCTGGTTCTCCATTCTCTTTACCGGGAAATATCCCAGGGGGCTCTTCGATTTTCACGTAAATCTGGGGAACTGGATATGGCGGACCGAGTTTTATGGCTATGGCGCGCTCGGCACCGATAAATATCCTCCATTCGTCCTTGGCCCTGCCGATTATCCGGCAAAGCTTACGGTTGAATACCCGGAATCGCTGAATAGATGGCTCGTCCTGGTGAAATGGCTCCTCGTCATTCCCCATCTCATCGTCGCTGGGCTTTTTGGAGGCGGTCTTGGCGTTGCCTTCGGAAGATGGGGATGGCAATCTGGGGGAATCGTCATGGTTCTTGCGGTTATCGCAGGCTTTATCGTCCTGTTTACCGCGAAGTACCCCAAGGGCATCTTTCCTATCCTGTTAGGCATGAACCGGTGGGCCTTCCGCGCCTGCGCCTACTTCTTCCTCGTGACGGACAAGTACCCGCCCTTCCGGTTCGAAGAATAGCCGGCCCCGTTTAGACCGCCATGCGCCTACGCTTCGGCACCTACCATACCTTCCAGCATCCGCCGTGGATCAGCGAACCGGACGTCTTTCGCTATGAGATGGACCGGCTGGAGCTAGCCGAGAAGATGGGCTACGACGAGGTCTGGATCCCGGAATAGCACTTCACGCCCTACTGCCTCACCGGCGACCCATTCGCCCTCGTTATGCACGCCGCCGGGCGCACCAAGCGCGTCCGCATCGGCATCGCCGTTGTCAACCTCTCCTTCGCCCACCCGCTGCGCCTGGCCGAGCAGGGCGCCATCACAGACATCCTGACCGGCGGCCGCCTTGACATGGGCATCGGGCGGGGCTACCAGCCGATCCAGTACCCCGTCTTCGGCGTCTCTATGGAGGACACCCGCGAGCGTTTCGATGAGACCCTGAACGTCCTCACTCGCGCCTGGACGGATGAGCGCTTCTCCCACCAGGGCAAGTTCCACCATTTCCCTGAGGTCAGCGTCCTCCCGAAACCGGTCTCGAAACCCCATGTTCCGCTGCTCATGGCCAGCAGCACCAGGGACAGCGCCATCATCGCCGCCAAGAAGCGCATGCCCGCCATCCTCGCGCGCCCATTCAATGACAACAAGACCGTGGTGGAGGACATCGCCATCTACAAGCAATGCCTGGTGGAAGCAGGCGCTACGCCCCAGGAAATTGAATCCCTGCTCGACCAAACCGTCGTCATGAAGCTGATGTACGTGGCGCCCACGAACAAGGCCTCAAAGGAAGAGCCGTACGAAGGTCTCAAGTGGCACGTGGACATCCTCCACCGCATCACGATTGATCCCAACAAGGCCCCCAAGTCCTACGAGCAGATGGCCGACCGCTTCAAACAGCGCGGGGCCTTTGACTATGACGAATGGTGGCAGAACCGCATTATCTACGGCGACCCGGACCGCTGCGCCGAGCAGGTAGTGGAGCTAGCCAAGGCGGGTGTGCGGCGGCTCCTCCTGTGGCACGGCCCCGGCGGCGTAGACCACGAGAAGCTCGTCCGCTCCATGCGGCTGTTCATGGAGCAGGTGAAGCCTCAGGCGATGAAGGCCCTAGGCGCGCAACCTTCACGCCTTCTTCACGTCTCCCTTTTGCGACTTCACGCATCCAACCTCTCAGACTTGGTATTTTTCCGGCACAACCGGCAAGGAGGTTGCGATGAAAGGTCCTGGTTGGGTGGCGCTGGCGGTTATCGTAGGGCTGATGGCAACGGGCGTGATTCCCTTTGAAGGCGCGTGGAAGTGGGCCGTCTTTGCCCTTATCCTCACGCTGCCCTTCCACAGGGAAAAGCACGAGCATTGGGTCTACTGGAAGTAGGTCCGCAGACAAAAGGAGGGGACTATGGGCGGGATTTCTTTCTCTCTGTTCGGCGGCTCATCGTTGAAAGGAGCAGCGGCACTTTCCGGCACGTACTGGCACGTTTCCTTGGCAGGCGGCGCCGAGTTTGATCTGCAGCAGGCGACATTTCCCACAGACAAGCCTGCACGGATCAACATCGTGACGCTCTTCGGCGGCGCAGAGATCAAAGTGCCGCCGGGGACAGGCGTAGAGACCGGCGGCTTCCACATCGCGGGTGGGATCTCGTCCAAAATCACCCCAGGCACCGGGCCTACCAAGAATCTGCTGCGGGCCAATCTCTTCTGCTTGGCCGGAGGAATGGACATCAAAAGTCCGTAGAAGGCTAGTTGGGGAATCTTTGGAGCCGCAGGTCAGGCCCTCGCGAAGCGACTTCTACCGACGACCTGCCGGTTCGATCCGAACGACGAGGTATCCAGATTAAGTTAAAGAGAGAATGGAGTTAACTGGAGCCACAGGTCAGGATCGAACTGACGACCTGCTGTTTACGAAACAGCTGCTCTACCACTGAGCTACTGTGGCTTCTGTTGCCTCGGCGCAAGCCAACCGGGATATTATACCGAAGCCGCTCCACTTCGTGAATCGGCATCGCACCCCAAACCGCCGGATGCCGCGCCATCACAACCCAGGCGGGCTGTGCTATTATTGAAAGGTCAGGCGGTTACAGCGCTGGCAACGACCAGCGCTTTTTTGCGAGTATGTGATGACTACCCCAAGACGCTCCGATATACGCAACGTCGCCATCATCGCCCATGTGGACCACGGGAAGACGACGCTGGTTGACGCCCTGCTCAAGCAGAGCCATACCTTCCGCGAGAACCAGCAGGTGGGCGAGCTGATCATGGACAGCAACCCCCTGGAGCGGGAGCGCGGTATCACCATCCTGGCCAAGAACACCGCTATCAGCTACCGGGGCATCAAGATCAACATCATTGACACCCCCGGCCACGCCGATTTCAGCGGCGAAGTGGAGCGCGTCCTGAACATGGCCGATGGCTGTCTCCTCCTGGTGGACGCCCTCGATGGGCCTATGCCGCAGACCACCTACGTGCTTAAGAAGGCGCTGCTCAAGCACCTGAAGCCCGTCGTCGTCATCAACAAGATAGACCGCCCGAACGCCCGCCCCAAGGAAGTGGTGAGCATGGTGCAAGACCTCTTCCTTGAGCTGGCTCAGGATGCCGACCAGCTGGACTTCCCCATCATCTACGCCTCCGGCCGCCAGGGCCGCGCCTCCGTAAGCCTGGAGACTGAAGCCAAGGACATGGAGCCAGTCTTTGAGGCCATCGTCAACCATATCCCGCCACCCACCGCGGAGCCGGACAAGCCGTTCCAGATGCTGGTAGCCTCCCTGACGTATGATAATCACCTGGGGCAGATTGGCATCGGGCGCATCTTCCGGGGCAAGGTCTCCCTGGGAGACAACATCGCCCACATTGATCGGGACGGCAAGGTGACGAACCACAAGATCGAGCGCCTCTGGGTCTACATGGGCCTGGAGCGCCGCGAAGTCCCTTCCGCCGAGGCCGGGGAAATCATTTGCCTGGCCGGGGTGGAGAACGTCTCCATCGGCGATACGATCGCGGCGCAAGAGACGCCGGAGGCCCTGCCGCGCATCGAGATGGACGAGCCGACGGTAAAGATGACCTTCGGCGTCAATACCTCCACCTTCGCAGGCCGCGAAGGGCAGTACTGCACCACGCGCCAGATCCGCGCGCGCCTCTTCAAGGAGCTCCAGACCAACGTCAGCTTGAAGGTGGATGACGATGCGGAGAACCCCGACCAGTTCCTGGTCTCCGGGCGCGGCGAACTGCACCTGGCCATCCTCATCGAAAACATGCGCCGGGAGGGTTACGAGTTCCAGGTTTCCCGGCCCGAGCCGGTAACCAAGATCGTGGACGGCAAGATCCACGAGCCCAATGAGCTGCTGATGATTGACACCAAAGAGCAGTACGTGGGCCCACTGACGGAAAACCTGGCGGGACGCCTTGCCAAGATGACGGACATGCGGAACGACGGCCAGGGCAATGTCCACCTGGAATACTCGATCCCCACGCGGGGGCTCATCGGCTTCCGCTCCATCTTCCCGCGCATCACCCGCGGCGAGGGCGTTATGAACAGCATCTTTCAGAGCTACCAGCGCATGGAGGGCGAAGTGAAGTCCTCCCGCAAGGGCGCGCTGGTAGCCCACGAGACGGGCGTCGTGGCCAGCTACGGCCTCAACATCGCCCAGGGACGCGGGCAAACCTTCTGGGAGCCTGGCATCAGCGTCTATGAGGGCATGATCGTGGGTATGCACCCGCGGGATGAGGACGTCATCGTGAACGTCTGCAAAGAGAAGAAGCTCACGAATATGCGCGCCGCCTCAGCCGACGTCCTGGTGCGGCTGGAGCCGCCCGTTAAGCTGAGCCTGGAAGAGTGCCTGGACTTCATCAATGAGGATGAGCTGGTGGAAGTGACGCCGCAGACCATCCGCTTGCGGAAGAAGATATTATCTGGAGATGAGCGCTACCGGGCCGGCCGCGATAAGGCCAAGGTCGGCGCTCGAGAGTGACCTGCCATGGATCAGAAGGTACGACGCGTCGCTGCACGCTTGAAATCCGAAGTGGAAGCCGAGTTCGCCGGTGTCCAGGTCATCGTGGACGCCAAGGTAAAGGACCCGGACGAAGAGGACTTCTACCTCTGGCTCGATGGGTCGGACGCCGAGCCTGACGAGTATAGGGACGCTTGGGACCTGGCCCGCAAGCTCGCCGAGAAGCACTGGGAAGACGATGAGGTCTGCTTCATCGTGAAGCGCCGGAACTCGCCGGAAGGGGCGGCGCTGGACGATAAGGACGAGGAGTAGCCTCTCCCCTTCTGTCGACGCGGTCGGCTGCCCCATTCGCTTCTGTATAATCACAGGCGTTCATCCGTCTTCCCCTCTGCCTACGTAGTGATTATGAACATACCAAGCGACCAGGATCTGCTTCGGGCCATCCAGCGACAGGACGTCTCCGCCCTGGCGTAGATCTATGATCGCTACGGGAAAGTTTCCTATTCGGTCGCTGTGCGCACCCTGGGCGACGCGAGCATGGCGGAGGACGTTGTGCAGGAGGTCTTTCTCAACCTCTGGCGGAACGCAGGCAAGTTCGATGGCGCCAAGGGCAATGTGCGCAGCTGGCTCCTGGCCTGCACCAGCAACCGCGCCATAGACTTCGTCCGGCAGCGCCGGGGTAAGACGCGCTTGGACGTGGAGATAGACGAGACGGCCCATATGGTCACCGGGCCCGATCCGTGGCACGAGGTCGTCGCGAATCTGGACCATGCGATGCTGAAGGAAGCGATGCAAGAGCTCCCGGAGGAGCAGAGGAAGACGCTGGAGATGGCCTACTTCCAGGGCTATACCCAAGCCGAGATCGCAGAGGCGATGGTTGTCCCTCTCGGGACCGTCAAAGGCCGTACGCGATTGGCCCTGGACAAGATGAGAAGCTCCTTGGAATCGAAGGGGATAAGGTCGGCAGACTGATGGAACATCACGAGCTGGAAAACCTGGCGCTCCCCCGCCCTAGGATTTTCTTGGACACGGAATTGGGGCATGATGCCACAAACTCTAAGGAGGTGTCCATGATGGATGGAAAGGGCGAGGGAGCACTTGATCGAGGCCGC